>JAFWUA010000046.1 GCA_017518785.1 Neisseriaceae bacterium | reverse complement strand
CGTTTCATCGCCGCTAAAACGCGGTCAGAGCCGCTTTGTATCGGCAAGTGCAAATGCGACACTAATTTGGGCAAATCGCGATAACATTCAATCAGTGCGTCTGTAAATTCGCGTGGGTGGCTGGTGGTAAATCGCAGGCGTTCTACGCCGTCAATGTCGTGAATAATGCGTAAAAGAGTGGCAAAATCGCAAATGCCGCCGTCTTCCATTTCGCCTTGATAGGCATTGACATTTTGCCCTAACAGATTGATTTCTTTCACACCTTGTTCAACCAAGTCGATGATTTCGGCTAATACATCAACCACAGGACGAGAAAATTCTTCGCCACGCGTATAAGGCACAACGCAATAACTGCAATATTTGGAACAGCCCTCCATAATCGACACAAAAGCCGAACCGCCATTTGTTTCGGTATGCGGAATGTGGTCGAATTTTTCGATTTCAGGAAAAGAAATATCCACTTGTGGCTTGCCTGTTTTTTGGCGTTCTTCTAAAAGTTCAGGTAGCCTGTGCAGGGTTTGCGGACCAAACACCACATCAACAAATGGGGCTCGATTGATGATATTCTCGCCCTCTTGGGATGCCACGCAACCGCCCACGCCGATGATTAACTTGGGATTGGTCTTTTTCAATTCACGCAAACGCCCCAAATCGGAAAACACTTTTTCCTGTGCTTTTTCCCTGACGCTACAAGTGTTCAATAAAATAATGTCGGCTTCATCAGGCGTTAAAACCGCCTGTGAACCGTCATTATCAGCCAAAACCGCCATCATTTTTTCCGAGTCATACTCATTCATCTGACAGCCAAAGGTGCGAATAAATATTTTTTTCATTAAAAAATCACATCAAAAAAACAACAAGCCCTGTTCGAAATAACAGGGCAATGCCATTTAATAATTTATCACCAAATACCCATTATTGATACTGTTTCATCGCTTCGGCTCGGCGGCGGAATACTTCACGTTCTCCTTCGGTTAGTACCCATACTTCCACAATAATTCCTTGCTCATTGAAGCGTACTCCAACTGGTTGTCCTGCGTATGATGAAAGTCTGCCATGCGTTACATAGGCATTTTTTTGATTACGCACTGTAACGTCTTTTGATAATTGGAATTTTTGTGCACCATTTAACCAACCCAAAGTTAGCACTTTTAGCCATGAAAAACCATCAGGAGAAAGTATAACTTCTGGAAATTGAACAGATTTCATCACTGCCATTTCCATATCGCGTGGCAAAACACGTCCTGCCATAGATGGTGCGATAAAGGCAAAGCACAATACGGCTAATAGTAGTAAACGCTTCATATTAATTCCTTAACACGTCTATTCAAAAACACCTTACGAAGATAACACAAAAACGATATAAACTGATAATAATTTAGCAATTTAAATTGCATAAAAGTTTTCCGGCAGTGTTTAATTTATACAAATCTTGTACGAATTATAAACACTGCCGGAAATTATTTTGTGATTACTCTTCGGTTAGAACATCTACACCTTTGGGTGGGGTAAATTTAAATTGTTTTGCGGTAAGTTTACTTTGATTATCTTTCACATCAAATTTAATGGAAATATCATTACCAAAACTATCTTTCAGATACATTTGTACTAATTTTATCCCATTAAATCCTAAACGAATATGATTGTATTCGGTATCATTTTTTTTGGGTGTTGCAATTACGTAATCAATATTGTTTTCGCTACCATCATTTTTCAAGTTATAGCTGTGCAATAAAGCTTTTTTATCTGACAAAATTGCAGCAGGAGATGCTCCCAACGCATTAGCTTGACTACGGCGAGTGATTTGTTCTAAATCCTTATCATACAACCAAACATATTCTCCATCGCCGACAATCAATTGTTCATAAGGTTTTTCATACGTCCATTTGAAATATCCGGGACGTAATATGGCAAACGTGCCAGATGATTTTTGAGTTTTTTTGGCATTTTTCACTGTTTGTTCGAAACTGCCGGAAAACTCTTGTACTTTATTGTTGAAATCATTGATAGCACTAATGCCATCGGCATATACAAAATGAGTTAATCCTAAAAGTACTACGGTTAGTATTAATTTTTTCATTGTTTTTTCCTTTCAATCTGCCGGAAAAATTTTAATTAAACCTTTCCGGCAGACTTTCAACTTTACATAAACTCTGCCGGAAAACTATATTCAATTCAAACCAAAAGCAGACAAAGCAGTAGGCTGCAAATAGCATAAACAAATACGGCAAGGTGAACAAATACTATATGGTTTGTGTCTGAATTGACTATATATTTACAACTTTGTTTTCCGGCAGACTACCGATGTTAAGTTAATGTATCCTTAAACTGTTGGCAAATCTGCTGATGCCAATCAACACCAAATGCACAACGGCTTACTTTGGGACCAATTGCACCTTGCCTACGTTTGTACTCTGCCTGACGCAATAGTTTCACAGTTTTTGCAACTTCATCTTGGTTAAATCCCATTGATACTAATTGTTCTGCCGAAGCATTGTGTTCCATTAATTCCGACAACATAGCATCTAATACTTCGTATTCAGGCAATGAGTCTTGGTCTGTTTGATTGAAACGAAGTTCCGCAGATGGTGCTCTTTCTATGATTTCCACAGGAATAATTTCACGCCCTGCTCTTTCGTTTATCCAACGTGAAATAGCATACGCCTGTGTTTTGAATATATCCTTAATCGGTGCAAATCCACCATTCATGTCGCCATATAAAGTGGCATAACCCATTGCCACTTCGGATTTATTGCCTGTGGTAAGTAACAATGCACCAGTTTTATTAGATAATGCCATCAGCAATGTACCACGAATACGTGCTTGAAGATTCTCTTCAGTAACATCTTCCGGCAGACCTTCAAAACGTTGTGATAGTGATTTATTGAAAGTATCAAATATCTCCGAAATGGGAATGGTGGTGTATTTCACACCTAAACCATCTGCCATTTTTATGGCAGCACTATTGCTTAATTCTGCAGTGTATTGGCTTGGCATTAAGAATACTTCGCACTTTTTTGCACCAACAGCATCAGCAGCAATAGCTAATACCAAAGCAGAATCTAATCCACCAGATAAACCTAAACACACTGACTTAAACCCACATTTAGTAACATAATCACGTAATGCCATTACTAAAACGGTATAGAGTTCTTCTTCTACTTTTTCCGGCAGTGTAGATAGTCTGCCGGAAAAGCTTTGTTGATTCCAATCTAATTCAAATAAACCTTCCTTGCAGAATGGAGCACGCCAAGTAACTTCTCCTTGTGCATTAAGTGCGAATGATGATCCTGCAAATGCTAAATCATCTTGCCCACCTACTGCATTGCTTAATAGTATCGGCATACCATTTGCAATTTTACGTATAGCATCAATCTTTTCATCATTGCTATGCAAATAATAAGGCATTGAATCAAGGCATAAAATGGCATTGGCATTTTCTTTTTTAATATTTTCAATTAAATCAATCTGTTCTATTTCTTCCGCAATTAATATACCCAAACGGGTGCCATTGATGTCAAATGTAGTGGTCTTGTTTCCAATAGTAAAATCACGATTTTCATTGAATAGCGATTTATCGCTAATATATTGTTTGAGATGACAAGCTAATACTTCACCATCACGCAATACATAAACTGCATTGAAAATTTTGCTATCAATAATTGCTGGTGCTCCAATTAATAAAGTTATATTGCGAACGGTTTTGAGTTGTTGCAATGCTTCTTGTAATTGTTTTTCAAATTGTTGTTGGTAGCATAAATTTCCTAATGGAAAACCGCTTAATGCCATTTGTGGAGTCAATAAAATTTCCACGCCAGATTTTTGTGCACTCACTGCTGATTCAATAATGGTTTTGGCATTTAATGCTAATGCTCCAACACGTGGATTCATTTGTAATACGGCAATTTTCATTTTACTTTTAATCTCCATTTATCTAATAAACAAACCCAAGCATTGTTAATACAATGCTTGGGTTTTGTATAACTTACCCCAACTTTGCCAACTGCTGTTTGATTTTGTCATGCTTCTCGGTTAAGCCTGCCAACTCTTCTCGGTCTTTGGCGACCAAGTGGGCTGGGGCTTTTTCGGTGTAGCCAGGTTT
>JAFWUA010000045.1 GCA_017518785.1 Neisseriaceae bacterium | reverse complement strand
TTTGTAATAATGATGGCAGGAGTCAATGGTGCAGGAAAAACTACATCAATTGGCAAATTAGCAAAATATTTCCAAGCACAAGGCAAAAGTGTGTTATTAGCCGCAGGCGATACATTTCGTGCAGCAGCTCGCGAACAACTAATTGAATGGGGAAATCGCAACGATGTTGCTGTTATTTCCCAAGAAAAAGGCGATTCTGCGGCAGTATGTTTTGATGCACTTGAAGCTGCCAAAGCTCGTAAAATCGACATTTTATTAGCCGATACTGCCGGAAGACTTCCAACTCAATTGCATTTGATGGAAGAAATTAAAAAAGTCAAACGCGTTTTGCAAAAATCGCTACCTGATGCACCGCATGAAATAATCCTAGTACTAGATGCTAATATTGGTCAAAATGCTATAAATCAAGTAGTTGCCTTTGATGATGCGTTAGGATTAACCGGTTTGATTTTAACTAAATTAGATGGCACTGCAAAAGGCGGTGTAATTGCAGGATTAGCAGCGGTACGTCCTATTCCTGTTCGTTATATTGGTGTAGGTGAGGGGATTGATGATTTACGACCTTTCCGTGCCAATGAGTTTGTTGAAGCATTGCTACCAGATTGAATATAAGGAAATAAATGTATGATCTATTTTGAACAGGTGAGCAAGATTTATCCTGGCAAATATCGTGCTTTGGATAATGTGAGTTTTACAATTAACAAAGGTGAGATGGTTTTTATTGCAGGTCATTCCGGTGCAGGAAAATCTACGCTATTAAAACTGATTGCCGGAATTACTAAACCCACTACTGGAAAAGTGTTTATTAATAAACATAATTTAGGTGCATTGAGCGACAATCAATTAGGTTATCTGCGTCAGAATATTGGCATCATTTTTCAAGATCACAAAATTTTATTTGATCGTAACGCATTAGAAAATGTGTTATTACCATTGCGGATTATCGGCTATGACCGTATAACTGCGGAAAAACGTGCACGTACCGCTTTGGAAAAAGTAGGTTTGGGTGGTCGTGAAAAAGCAGATCCGGTTACATTCTCTGGTGGAGAGCAACAACGCCTTTGTATTGCGAGAGCAGTGGTACATCAACCAGGTATGATTATTGCTGATGAACCATCTGCCAATTTAGACCGTGCTTACGCATTGGATATTATGGAATTATTTCGCTCATTTCATCAAAACGGTTCCACAGTAATTGTAGCAGCACATGATGAATCTTTGATGGCAGACTATGGACATCGCATTATTCGCTTACAGGAAGGACGGTTTGCAGCATGAATCATTGGTTTTCACTCAACGTTGCCGCAGCACAACAAGCATTTCGCCGTTTATTCAAGCAACCAATTGGCACATTGTTAATTTTGATGATG
The DNA here is from genome assembly GCA_017518785.1 of Neisseriaceae bacterium. Lineage (GTDB taxonomy): Bacteria > Pseudomonadota > Gammaproteobacteria > Burkholderiales > Neisseriaceae > RGIG9985. The sequence goes on along the minus strand of JAFWUA010000045.1, from coordinate 2,067 downwards.
CTGGGTATTGCTATTACCTTGCCTTTGGTTTTGCATCTTGGCGTACAAAGTACACAACAATTTTTGGGCAATATCTCATCTAAACCGCAAATCACCTTGTACATGGATTTAAATGCGGATAATGTCGATGTGGAAAGTACTCATAAAACACTTTCCAACGATAAACGCATCGAGCAAGTAACCATGATAGGCAAAGAAAGTGCCATTGTAGAAATGCAGCGTTTATTGGGAGATAACGATATTCTAACCATTTTAGAAAATAATCCCTTGCCAGATGCTTTTGTAGTTACAGTGCGTTCAAACGATCCTGATGCAGTAGAACTATTGCAGAAAGAGTATTCACATCTACCTATGGTAGAAAGTGCCCAAGTTGATGCTAAATGGTTAAAAACACTGCATAATATTCAACAATTCATCTTACATGTTTTATGGTTTTTGGCAATTACATTAGGTTTAGCATTTGCACTAATTACCTATAACACTATTCGCTTGCAAACTTTGGTATGTCGTGAAGAAATTGAAATTACCAAATTATTAGGAGCACCTGCATCGTTTATTCGTCGCCCATTTATTTATTTAGCACTGTGGCAAGGTTTATTATCTATGTTAATTGGCATTGCCCTATGTGCGTGGATACGTTATCGCTTTTCTCCACAATTAGAAGGAATATTCACCCAGTACGGAGTTCCAGTTAAATGGCGTTTCTTTGATATACAAGAATTATTGGTAATTGTGCTGATTGTGGCACTTTTATCTATTGCTGGTGCTTGGTTAGCAGTGCGTAAGCATCTGCGAGAATATTCTGCACGCGTATAAATATTTATCTATTAATTACAAAGGATATGTTGCAAATATGTAACATATCCTCTTTGTAATGATTTAATTAAAGGGGCTGTATTAGATTAGCCCAAAAAATTGCTAAATTTCACACCATTTTCGCAAGGTTTCGAGTTGCTGTTTTGGTGTCCCATAATTAAATCTAAACTCACATTCTTTCAGAAAAAGTGGGAAAGATTTGCGGTCAATGCCATTATACTTCCTTAACACTCTTTTTGCTTGGTTCCAAAAATTTTCTATGCCGTTAATATGATTTTTTGGCGTAAAGGACAAAATGGGTGCTATTTTTGAGTAGCACCCAGTTAAAAGACAAAATGGGTGCTATTCCCCCTGTTTAACAGACAAATAATCCTTAATAAACAAAATCTTATTACGTCTATTCATGCCCCGATGACTGCCTAATTTTCGTTTTACTTCATCAAATTTGTTCTCCAACAAATTCGTTGTGTTTGGAAATTTGTCGTCAGGGAAATCTTCAAACACAAACAGGTGCGGCAAGTTGCGTTTTAGGCTAAAAAATGCACTTCGTAGCCTTTTGTGCGTATAATGGCTTCTTCCTGTTTCTGCATTAACTGTTCGTTCATTAAGAAACGATTTATATTTTGTATGCCATTGATTTAACATACTTTCAAATGTTTCTCTATTTGTAGTCGTTAATGTCAATGCAATTATTTTTAATTCTATTGCCGCAGGCGTTTTTGGATTTTGTGTTAAATATTTCCTAATATTTTTTAATTGATGAAAATGACATAATTGCACTGGAATGTTAGGAAATAAATTCACTAATCCTTTACTAGTATCACAAGTAATACTTTGAATTTCAATGCCTTTTGCTTTCAATCTATTTACTGCATTGAAATACAGTGCATTAGTTTCATATTTCACTTCATCAACTGAAAGCGTCTGTTTTGTGCGAGCGTCATACAACGCCATAACACCATATTTTTGCCCAAAATATGTGGTGTCCATTAACAAAATGACGCTTTTAGGTTCGGCAAACTTATTGTTTTTAATATGTTTATTTAAATATCGTGCAATCGTGCGACTACTGCAACCAAACTCCCTTGCTAACTCTTCTTTGGTCTGTTTCCGTTCTGAATATAATCGCCAAAGATGAGCAGAATTTAGGCGTTCTCCGCCGTCAAATCGCCGTGTACAATCATTGCATTTGTATCGTTGCTTACCGTTCCTTTTTCCGTTTTTTTTGGTGCGTTTAGAGCCGCAAAAAAG
>JAFWUA010000044.1 GCA_017518785.1 Neisseriaceae bacterium | reverse complement strand
CATACTCCACGCCTTCGGCTTTAAGACTTTGTACAATAATATGTGCACCAGAAATTTGCATATAAAAGACCTTTCATAATCAGGCCGACAAACTGACCGCAAAGCCTAATCAAAAACAATTTATCTATACTGTCAAAGGCTCATTGCCTTGTCTTGCTTTGAAACTTGTTTGATTACATTTTCGCCGCATTTTTGTGCCGTTTAGAGAACAACGATTTAAGGTACGCGTTTTTCTAAACACCGAAAATGCTTATGCTTGTCTCCGTATGTCGGGTTGATAATCGGTTAAGTTGAAAGGTTGAAAGATAAATCATATTAGGCTTGCCGTCAAGGTGCAATCAATGAGTAGTGAGCAATTAACAATGTCTTTTCAGGAAACCTGAAAAAATACTGTCATTGCGACTTACTCTACGTAATCTCCCCAAAATTCTACAGAATTTTTTGAGTAGCCTATCCTAAAAAAACAACAATGCAAAAAGCATTTCAGGAAATCTGAACAATGGCTTTCATTTAAAAAAACGCCTAAAACGACGTTTTTGGTGAATGTTAAATACTTTCAGGCAGCCTGAAACCGCCAATGTAATGCTAAAATAAATTCCGTGCCGATTGTTGCCATTAAAGACGCGGCAAACCATACGCCAATGGGCATGAGCTTGGTAAGTAGCACCGCCAAGAATAGGCCAAACAAACAAGCAATCGCCAATCGGGCGGCAAATGATTGAATGTAAAATTCCACCCAAAAACGCAGCAAAAATGTTGGTATGCCCACACACAAAAACGCTACCGCAAAAGAGAATAAAAATACCGTTAAGTTATTTACAAAAAAGAAAATATTTTCAGTAAAAAACCATAAAATACACACATCGCCAAAGAAAGGAACTAAAAGCGTACCAAGTATTATGCGGAAGATTTTTTGTTTTTTATTTGATGACATATTATTCTTTCATGTAATCTGAAAAATTATGATGACAATTTTTTCAAAGCCATTTTTACGTCGTCTGCGATTTAGTACTTTCATTCATCAGCAAAATCATTTGAAACCTTTGCAAAACTTGCATCTGTGGCATATGTCTGCGTTATGCGTTGCTCGAAAACGCAGTTTTAGCGAAGCCAAAAACTCCCCTAACCATTTGTTATATATTAGCTTTATGTGTTACTATAACTTTAAACTACACGCACATCTACCAGTTTTGCAAAGGTTTCAGTTTTGAAGTTTATCGACTACACCACAATAAATCGTATTTAAAACTAATCGATTTATCATATATCTTCTAACGCCAAACGCTAGCTGATTTGTTGCATCAACCATTGCTTATTGCTTTCTTTGTTGAACTATATCAAATAGTTCCGTGTCTTCCAACTTTTTGTACGAAGAATGCACCTGTCAAATTAACAAGAATTTCTTTGATTGAAAATTATTTTTTCCTCAATCGTACAAGATCCATTTTCTACAGCAAATAGACTGGCGTACCATATTTCGTCAGATCTCGCAATGAGTTTGTATAGGTGTATAAGATTTTTAAAACGCCGTAAAGTGTTAATTAACTTTACGGCGAATTTTTTAATTGTCTTTTATGGTTTTTTGCTACTTAAACTTTTAGCAATTTCAATTAAGTCAATAAATTCGGATCTATCACCGTAGGGATCTGGTTTTTGATTATTTTTTGCCAATTTATAAATATCATCCCAAGTTATTTTGCCGTTATATTCTCCACCGCGTAAAGCTTCGCCATACGCCACTACTGCCATCGCAAAACGACTGTCGCTTGACGCATTAGCAAAAGATTTACTGCCCACATCCACAGTTTGTTGTAATAATTTAGATTGTTTTTGATTAGGCAATTTATAACGCAATTTAATAAAGGCATATTCATTGTTTTTAGCTTTGGCAACTGGGATTGTAGTATAGCGTGAATCATCAATCCAACCTTGTTTGCCAACTGGCACAAATTCATAAAAAGCGGTTACTTTTGAACCGGCACCAATATCGCCAGCATCTACTGCATCATTATTAAAATCTTCACGTTTTAATTGACGATTTTCATAGCCGATTAAGCGATATTCACGCACAGTGGCTGGATTAAATTCCACTTGAATTTTAACATCTTGTGCCACTGTCATTAAAGTTGCTGATAATTTGCGTCCGACTACTTTTTTAGCTTCACGGTACGAGTCAATATAAAAGTAATTGCCATTACCTACATCAGCAATTTTTTCCATCATGGCTTCATTGTAGTTGCCAGTACCAAAACCCAATGCAGATAATGAAATGCCTGATTTACGTTTTTCTGCCACCATACTTGCCAAAGCATTGCGATCGCGAATGCCAACATTAAAATCACCATCAGTTGCTAAAATAATGCGATTAATACCATTTTTAATATAGGACTTTTCAGCTTCTCGGTATGCCATTTGAATGGCTTGCTCCCCTGCTGTTGCACCACGTGCTACTAATGAGTCAACTACTTGCAGAATTTCTTTTTTGTTTTTACCAGAAGTTGATGGTAAGGCTAATTTTTCGCCACTGGCATAAGTTACAATTGCGACACGGTCCTGTTCGCGTAATTGTTCAGTTAAGATATGTAGAGTTTGTTTCACTAATGGCAATTTTTTTTCATTATCCATACTGCCGGAAACATCAACTAAAAATACCAAGTTTGCAGGTGGTAATTCTTTGGTATTGCTATCATCAGCACGTAAAGCAATTTTCATGATTTTAGCATCTGTTTTAAATGGAGAATCAAACACTTCTGTTGAAATTGAAAATGGCGTGCCATTTTTACTTTGCGGATAATCATAGTCAAAATAATTTATTAATTCTTCCAAACGTACTGCATTGCGTTGTGGCAAGCGATTGCTATTTAAGAAACGGCGAATATTGCTATATGAACCTGTATCCACATCGATTGAAAAAGTTGAAATTGGATTTTCGGTTACCAAACGCACCGGAGAATCTGGTAATTCTGCATATTCTTCGCGATCGGTTACTAATGGTTTGGTATAGCCATCATTATTTTCTACACTACCTTTAATTGCACCGTAAAGTGTAACACCGCCAGAATCAGGTGCCATAACCCTTCTTTCTACGTATTTTGCAGATGATAGTGCTAATGTATCTTCATGTATTGTTGGTGCACCTGTTTGTTGATTTGAAGTGCCAGTACATGCAGCCAATAATGTTAATAAAGAGATCAGATAAGATAAACGTTTCATTATGATACCTCTTAATTTAATAATGTCCTAAATAAATTAATTATACTTACAAGTGGTTATAGTAAAAACTATTAAGTTTCTACTGTTAAACGTTTCCGGCAGTCTGTTGTTTATTTATTCCTATAAAGCAACATGGCATCGCCATAACTAAAAAAGCGATATTTTTCTTGAATGGCATGCTGGTAAATCTCGCGAATATAATCAAAACCAGCAAAAGCTGAAACTAACATCAATAATGTTGAACGTGGTAAATGAAAATTAGTTAATAGACAATCTACAATTTTAAATTCAAATCCTGGTGTAATAAAAATATCAGTTTCATTATTTCCAGCACATAGTCTGCCGGAAAGGCTTGCAGACTCTAATGCTCGCAAGGAGGTAGTACCGACAGCACAGATTCTATTACCATTATTTTTGGCAGTTTCGATTTTGCTTACGCTTGATTGAGGGATAAAGTAACGCTCTTTGTCCATTATATGTTCTTGGATATTTTCTACACGCACTGGCTGAAAAGTTCCTGCACCAACGTGTAAGGTTAAAGGGGCAATGATTACGCCTTTGTTTTGCAATTGTTGCAAGATTTCATCGGTAAAATGTAATCCTGCGGTTGGTGCTGCTACCGCACCTTGTTCTTTTGAGTAAATGGTTTGATAACGTGCATCATCTTTATCATCGGCATCGCGAGTGATATATGGCGGTAGAGGCAAATGCCCATAGTCTTCTAATAATTCATAAAGATTTTCTTGATTATCAAATTTTAGAAGAAATAAATCTTCATCTCGTCCTATACATTCTGCAAAAATGTTTTGTTCTAATTGTAATTTTGTTCCGGTTTTGGGAGCTTTGGAGGCTTTGATATGAGCTTGAGCTGTATGTGCGTCAATAATGCGTTCGATTAATATTTCGACTTTGCCACCAGTAGTTTTTTGTCCAAAAAGACGTGCTTTGATGACTTTGGTGTCATTAATTACTAAAACATCGCCAGCATGTAGATATTCCGGCAGTGTTTGGAAATTGGTGTCTTGTAAAGTTTTTTCCAAAGTCGCAATTAGTAAGCGACTTGAACCACGTATTTGCGGTGGAAATTGTGCAATTAATTCATCTGGAAGTTCAAAATCAAAATCATTGATATTCATAATATATAAATGAAATGTATTTAAATTATAAGTCTGCCGGAATAAATTATTTTCTTAATTTATAACCACTTTTTAGTAAAAACAAAATAGCAATAGTCAAAATAACACAGGCTACTGATACTACGGTTGCTGATAAATATGGTGATACATCTGATTTACCAAAAAAGCCATAGCGAAATCCGTCAATCATATAAAACATTGGATTAAAATGACTTAATTTTTGCCAAAACGGTGGCAGTCCATTGATAGAGTAAAATACACCTGACAAGAAAGTAAGTGGCATAATCAGAAAGTTTTGAAACATTGCTAATTGATCAAACTTTTCAGCAACAATTCCTGCCAATAAACCAAATGTACCCATCACCCAACATGCGGTAAATGCAAAAAATAGAATCCAGCCAAAATTAGTTGGAATGGGCAAACCAAACCAGAAAGTTACTAAAATTACACCTAACCCTACCAATAAACCGCGTAAAATAGCAGCACCAACGTATGCACAGAAAAATTCAAAATATGTAATCGGCGTGAGCAATATAAAAATCAAATTACCAGTGATGCGAGATTGAATTAGGCTACTGGAAGTATTGGCAAACGAGTTATTCAACATCGACATCATTGCCAAACCAGGAATTAAAAATGCTGTGTAAGAGACTCCCGGAAATACATCGCCACGCCCTTGCATTACATGCGAAAAAATCATTTGATAAAGTAAGGCACTAATAATTGGAGCAGAAATTGTTTGTAAGGAAACTTTCCAAAAACGCAAAACTTCCTTTTTAAATAGTGTGTAAAAGGCAATTGTATTCATTGTTGTTCTTCATTCATCATACGGACAAATACGCTTTCTAAATCTGTTTCTAAAATGCGTAAGTTTTCTATGTCAATATTGTTTTGATTAAGTTTGCTTAAAATATCAGTAAATTGTTTATAGTCTATACATTGTAAAGTTTTTTCATTATTCTTTTCTTCAACAACAAAGTGTTGTAAAATTTCCGGCAGACTATTTACTTCTACTGCGAATCTAATTCCATTGCTATTTTGTAATAACTTATTCGTGTTTTCCAAAGCAATTAAGCGACCGTTTTTCATCATGGCAATGCGAGAACATAGGTTTTGTGCTTCTTCTAAATAGTGTGTAGTTAAAATAACTGTATGTCCTTCGCCATTTAGTCGGCGGATAAATGACCACAGGCTTTGACGTAATTCCACATCAACGCCAGCAGTAGGCTCGTCCAATACAATTATTGGCGGACGATGAACTAATGCTTGTGCCACCATGAGTCTGCGTTTCATGCCACCTGATAGATTGCGTGAATTAGTATTGGCTTTATCGCTTAATCCTAAATTGTGCAGAATTTCGTCTATCCAGTCATCATTTTTGCTAATCCCAAAATAGCCAGATTGAAAACGCAATGCTTCACGTACCGAAAAAAATGGGTCAAAAACTAATTCTTGTGGAACTACGCCAACATTGCGTCTGACATCAAAAGGAGAATTTTTTACATCAAAACCCATGACCGATATATTTCCATCAGTCAATTCTAAAAGTCCTGCCATCGCAGAAATCAGCGTAGTTTTTCCAGCTCCATTCGGACCTAATAGTGCAAAAAATTCTCCTTGTTTTACTGTGAAAGATACTTTATCCAAAGCACGAAAACCGTTTGGATACACTTTTACAGCATCGTTAATGATTAGTGCATCTGACATTTTTAATCCAATAATTCACATTGCCATAAGTCTTGCATAGTTTCGCGGCGGCGAATTAGAGTGTAAGAATCATGATTTACCATGACTTCTGCCCCACGACATCTGGCGTTGTAATTGCTTGCCATGCTCATGGCATAAGCTGCTGCACTGCATACTGCAAGTAAATCATTCTCTTCAACTTTTAAGTTGCGTTCTTTGCCTAAAAAATCACCACTTTCGCAAATTGGACCGACTATATCTGCAACAATTGGTTCAATATTGCGTTCTACCACCGGTACAATGTGATGATAAGCTTGATAGAGAGTAGGACGCATTAAATCATTCATGGCAGCATCAGTGATGATAAAGTTTTTCTCTTCGCCTTGTTTGATATGTTCGATACGTGTTAGTAATACTCCAGCATTGCCAACTAATGAGCGACCTGGCTCTAATATCAAGGACAAATTGCGATTGCCGATGATATTTTTAACTTGATTAGCATACAAAGATAGTTCCGGCAGACTTTCATCAAGATAGCGTATGCCAACTCCACCGCCTAAATCGATGTGTTTTAAGTGAATTCCAGCTTCTGTTAATTTATCGATTAAAACAATTAAACGTTTACATGCCTCAACCAAAGGAGCAACATCGGTCAGTTGCGAACCAATATGACAATCGATGCCAACTACATCAAGATTTGGCAATGATTGGGCTAATTTGTATGCGTCCATTGCATCTTTATAGGCAATGCCAAATTTATTGTTTTTTAAGCCTGTGGAAATATATGGATGAGTTTTGGCATCAACATCAGGATTAATTCGCAGTGAAATTGGTGCTTTTAATTTAAGTCTGCCGGAAACGTCATTAATGCGATGTAATTCCGGCAGACTTTCTACATTAAAGCAACGAATACCTTGTTTAAGGGCATATTCAATTTCGGCAATGCTTTTGCCAACGCCAGAAAATATTACACGATTAGCACTGCCAGTAGCTTGAATTACACGTGCTAACTCGCCACCGGAAACAATATCAAAACCAGCACCTAAATGGGCAAAATGTCTCAAAATGCTTAAATTGCCATTGGCTTTAACTGCATAACAAATCAGAGTGTTATCACCAAAGGCTTGGGCGTAATTATTAAATGCGTTTGTCAGTGCATTTTGCGAATAAACATACAGCGGTGTGCCAAATTGTTGTGCTAAATCGGATAGCGAAACATTTTCAATAAAAAGAGAATTATTGTTGTATTTTAAGTTGGTCATCATCTTGATTTTCCTCATGTGTTGGTGGTTTTAAGCCAATTCCGGTTTGGACTGGTGAAAATTGAGCATTGTCATCATCTTTGGGTAAATACAAATCACCCTTAAATCCACAAGCGGATAAGTTTGCCAATAGTAATAAAAATATAGCGTAGCGAATCATTGATTGATTTAATAAATTAAGTAAAAGTGTTGATGATATGACAAGCTAACATTTTTCTCAAATTAATAATTGTCAATTTTTTTTAATCTACTCAATTATATTTTTTGATGAAGTTCGCACATTGCAGCAGCAAAATCACCTTGTACTATGGTTTCGATTTTATCGATGGCACGCAAAATACTGTTATCGATTAAGGTTTGTTCATCTGATGTAGGTTTTTTTAGTACGTATGAGACTACCTTATTTTTATCACCTGGGTGAGAAATACCAATACGCAAACGCCAAAAATTAGCACTGCCTAAACGTGCTTGAATATCTTTTAAGCCATTGTGTCCGCCGTTGCCTCCGCCTTGTTTAAGTTTCAAAGTGCCACAAGGAATATCCAATTCATCATGAATCACTAAAATTTCTTCTGGAACAATGCGATAAAAATTCGCCACTGCTAATACAGCTTGTCCAGAACGATTCATAAAAGTATTAGGTTTAATCAGGCGTACTTCTTGTTTGCCAATTGTCGTGCGTGCTAAATCACAGAAGAATTTTTTTTCTTCATGTAAATTGGCATGGTAGCGATACGCTAATTCATCAATAAACATGAAACCTGCATTATGACGTGTAGCAGCATATTCCAAGCCAATATTGCCTAAACCAACTATTAATTTAATCGGGATCATATTTGTTGTACTCGTATGCGGCGTGCAGTTTTGGGGTCGGTAATTAATGGGCGGTAGATTTCTACTCTATCACCGTGTTGTAATTGCGTGCTTGATGTGGCACGTTTGCCAAAAATGCCAAATAATTGCATTTTTACAATCAAAGGAAATTCATCGGCAAAGCCGGATTCATCAATAGCATTTTGTAAAGTTGCATTTGGATAAAGACTAACTTGTCGTAAATATTGTCTTTCCGGCAGACTTAAAACAACTTCAACGTTAATTTTATTTTCCATAACGATTGTTTGCTTCTTTTATAAACCAGTTAATAAGACTGCCGGAAACATGTCCAAACACCGGACCAATTAATTTCGACAACAATACGCTTGAAAATTCATAATTTAGTAAAAAATCAATTTTGCAAGATTTGCCACCGCACAAAGGCGTAAAACGCCAAGTACCGTCCAAATGTTTGAACGGACCGGTCAGTAACTGCATTTTAATTTCTTGGGGAGGATTATTAGTATTACGTGTGCCAAAGGCTTGTCGCACTTTCATATAATCCATGTGCAACATAGCTTCTAATTGATTTCCTTCACGTTTTAAAACTTCCGTTTTGCTACACCACGGTAGAAAGTCCGGATATTTTTCCACGTTATCAACTAATTCGAACATCTGTTCCGCACTATGTGCGACTAATACCGTTTTTTTAATCGTAACCACAACAAATTTCTGTTCAATATTAAATTTTTTGCAAGGGGCAAATTATAACGGAAATTATCAATAGCGTTGCATTTGACAGTTGGAATAATCTTCTTCGCTATGCAGGCAATTGTGTTCCTTATCTGCAATCCAATACAATTTATTGTTTTTTAAGTATATTTTTCCAGTACCGTTCATATATTCAAGTTTTTCTTTGGCATTTTGCCAATTATCGTTTGATGTGCGATGTACTTTCCATGCATCTTTGTAAGTCATTGAATTAGTTTTGCTATCCCAATTGCCACAGAACGTCCAACGATAGTTGGAAGCAGCAGAATCAGCCCAATTAGCAACTACGCATAACATATCGGAAGATGTACGAGCAGTTAAGTCCAATGTTAAACGGTCGCGTGCCCAGAATCCTTGAACTTCAATGTTTGTTTCGGCATAACCTACGGTTGTTATAAAAATTGTTGCCAATAAAATGTATTTTTTCATTTGTTAAACCGCAACTTTCGCTTTGATATGTGGGTCGGGGTTATAATCGCACAAGGTAAAATCTTCATACTTAAAACTAAAAATATCCTTAATATCAGGATTAATTTTCATAGTTGGTAATTTTTTGGGAGTACGTTTAAGCTGTTCTTTCACTTGCTCAAAATGGTTGGAATATAAATGAGCATCGCCCAAAGTATGAATAAAATCACCAACTTGCAAATCACACACCTGTGCTATCATCATGGTAAGCAGAGCATACGATGCAATATTAAACGGCACACCTAAAAACACATCGGCACTGCGTTGGTATAGTTGGCAAGATAGTTTGCCATCTGCAACATAAAACTGAAATAAAACATGACAAGGCGGTAGAGCCATTTTATCAACATGTGCAGGATTCCAAGCACAAACAAGCATACGGCGACTGTCAGGATTATTTTTAATTTGATTGATTACTTCACTGATTTGGTCGATTTTGCCTCCTTGATAGTCTTGCCAAGAACGCCATTGATAACCATAAACAGGACCTAAATCACCATTTTCATCAGCCCATTCGTCCCAGATAGAAACGCCGTTTTGTTGAAGATAATTGATATTGGTATTGCCACTTAAAAACCATAAAAGTTCATAAATAATTGATTTTAGATGAAGTTTTTTGGTGGTAAGTAGTGGAAAACCATCATCAAGAGCAAAACGCATCTGATAGCCAAATAGCGAACGAGTGCCAGTTCCTGTGCGATCGCTTTTGTCAATTCCGTTTTCCATAATATGACGCATTAAATCTAAATACTGTTGCATGATTAATAAAATATATAAAAAATATGTTTCCGGCAGACTTTTATTTAATAAATAAGTCTGCCGGAAAAGATTTATAAAATTAGTTTCCGGCAGACTTTATGTTATTTTGATATTGTTTTTATCAAAAGCATGATAATTAGGGTCATCAGGACGCACTTGGCTTGCCAATTTATCCAAAATGCCGTTGATAAATTTATACCCTTCGGTGCCACCAAAAGCTTTACCGATTTCAATCGCTTCGTTGATGATAACTGGATAGGGAGTTTGTGGCATAGCAATTAATTCATGGCATGCTACAAACAAAATGGCATATTCAATTGGACTCACATCATTTTCATTGCGATCCAATAATGGACGCAAAATCGGTGCGTATTTTAATTTATTCGCATTAACACCTCTGATTAATGATTCAAATAATTCCTCATCAACGCGAGGCTTTTTGTTTCCTTCCAAAGCTTTGATAAAAGCATCGCTTTCACGAATATTGGCGATGATTTCATCAGAAGAATAATCTGGATTTAACAAGGCTTGATACATTCCTTGTACAGCAAATTCACGAGCACGGCGGCGTGGAGTTTTCATAGAGTATCCTCGATATAAGATTGATTTTCCATAGCACGAATTAAAGTTGCACACTCAATTGCGACTTTGGCAGCTTCGCGACCTTTGGTTTCAGCACGCACAATGGCTTGTTCATCGTTTTCAGTGGTAAGTACCGCATTGGCAATTGGAAGATTAAAATCCAAAGCAACACGAGAGATTCCAGCTGCCGACTCATTGCTAACTAATTCAAAATGATAAGTTTCGCCACGAATTACAACTCCAATTGCAATCAGTGCATTAAACGAAGAGGATAAAGCCAAATTCTGCAAAGCCACCGGAATTTCCAATGCACCAGGAACAGATGCAACTGTGATATTTTTATCCTTAACCCCTAAATCTCGCAACTGTTCAATACAGCTATCTAATAATTTCACACCAATTTCTTCGGTAAAACGAGACCATACGATGCCTACTCGCATTTTCTTTGTCGAGTATTCGATTGGATATTTTTTCATTGAATGTATCCTCGAATTGAATTTGAATAGGCTTGCTATTGTACTAAACTTTTATGGAATAAATTTAAGAAAAAGTCTGCCGGAAAACATTTTGAATAACTATTTAATTTCTATGATGATGGTGCTTTTGTTAGAATCTTGGGTTACAAGATTTTTTATGGAATGAAATTGACAAAATGAAAACAATTACAATCGCAACGCGTGAAAGTGCTTTGGCAATGTGGCAAGCACAACATATTCAAGCAAAGCTACAAAATCTATATCCAGATAAAGAAATTCGTATTTTGGGTATGACCACACAAGGTGATCAAATTTTAGATAAAACCTTATCCAAAATCGGTGGCAAAGGATTGTTTGTTAAAGAATTAGAAACAGCATTAGCCGATGGACGTGCAGATTTAGCAGTTCATTCAATTAAAGACGTGCCTATGGATTTACCAGAAGGTTTTGAAATAGTGGCAATTGGTGAGCGTGAAGACCCAACCGATGCTTTTGTATCTAATAAATTTGCCTCAATTTATGATTTACCACAAAATGCGATTGTAGGCACATCTTCACTGCGTCGTGAAGCTCAATTGCGAGCACGTTTTCCATATTTGGATATTCACCCCCTGCGAGGTAATGTGCAAACTCGCTTGAAAAAATTAGATGAAGGACAATACGATGCCATTATCTTGGCAAGTGCCGGTTTGAAACGATTACAATTAGCTAATCGCATTCGCAGTATTATTCTGCCGGAAGAAAGCTTACCAGCAGCAGGACAAGGTGCTTTGGGTATAGAAATAGCCTCACATAGAAGTGATATGCGTGAATTATTAGCACCACTTAATCATGCACCAACGGCAGATTGTGTGATTGCGGAACGCTCTTTGGCTCGTGCTTTGGGTGGTTCTTGTCAAGTGCCGTTAGCTTCGTACGCTATTGTCGAAAATGATGAATTATTCCTACGTGGTTTAGCCGCATATCCTGATGGTTCCAAAGTAATCACTGCCAATGCACGTGCTCCACGCCGTTATGCCGATGCGTTAGGACGTGCCGTTGCTAAACTATTAGAAGATGATGGAGCTTGTGAATTAATAAAAGAAGTATTAACCGCCTCGAAGTCATGAAACCATTAATAGTGGTAACACGCCCTAATGGACGTGCCGATGATTTTATTAATCAATGCCAAAAATTAAATTGGCAAACTTTGCATTTGCCACTATTAAATATTGTTACCAAAACTGATGAATTAAATAGTCTGCCGGAAAAAATAAATAACTCTGATACCATATTCTTTGTCAGTCCTACTGCTGTATCAGTAGTTGCTAATATAATAAATTGGTCAAAGTTTTCCGGCAGACTTGTAGCAGTTGGTCATGCAACAAGTCGTGCTATACAAAAATATTGTGGAAAAGATGCAATTTATCCTCTTGATGGCAATGATAGCGAAGCAGTTTTACGTTTGCCAATTTGGAATGATAGCGGACGTTTATTAATCATTTGTGGTGAAAATGGACGAGACTTTTTGGCTAATCAGCTTGTCTTGCGTGGTTGGCAAGTTGATTGTGCAAATGTTTATACAAGAGTTGCTAATTATCCATCGCATCAACAATTATCCACGATTGATAGTCATGATGGCGAAGTAGCAGTAGTGCTAACTTCTACCGATATTGCACGAATTTGGTGTGAATTGTGGACATCAGAAAACGCCCAAATAGGCAAAAGATTGTTATACTTAACCATTCATCAACGTATTGGGGATTTTCTGCGAAAAAATGAAATACATGAAGTGATTGATTGTGTTTCCGAAACAGAAATTGTAAATACCCTTAAACATAGGTGGGAATTTTTATGAAAACAAAAGAACATTCATCTTCCAGATATACTAAACGTAAAAAAACTTTACTGCCATTAGAAAAAAAAGGCGTTGAATTAAAAGAACATAGCTTCACCGAAATTTCTATACAAGAAATTCATGAAAACGAGGACTTTAATATCGACCCTGAAACCCAACAAGAGTTAGCCGCAATTCAAAGAATGGTAGAGGCAGATAATGATGATGATTTATCTCAATTTCAGCGTAATATGAAGTCTGCCGGAAAAGGCGAAATAAACGATTTTTGCGTAGAACTAAATCCTTTGGACGAT
>JAFWUA010000043.1 GCA_017518785.1 Neisseriaceae bacterium | reverse complement strand
CCAACATATTAAAAAATTACAACTATTTGGATTCTAATTATTTTTATTTCAATCTATCGGTAGAGTTGGTGGGTCGAAGACCCACCCTACGGCGTTTATTTTTGACGTAGGTTTTTGCAAAACCTAACGAAGAAATGTGCCACAGATGCCAATTTTGCAAGAGTTTCAGATTATTTAATTAGATAGATTTAATATTCTATATGCGTTATTAGTAGTATTGTAAATAATATCATCTATATTTTTGTTGCATAACTGTGCCGCTATTTTTGCTATTTTCTGAATAATTATTGGAGAATTATTTTTTTGCATAAAAGGTGCATCGCTTTCTAATACCCAAGAAGAAGAGGGTAGGCGTGGCAAAATATTACGCAAGCGAGAATTATTATTAAGTAAAACACAACCTATGCCTAATACAAAACCATAATCTATCCACTTATATGCTTGTTCAAGACTGCCGGAAAAACCATGTGCAAAACCTCCATTATTAAAACCAATTGATTTTAATAGTGAAATACATTGTTGTTGTGCTTTTCTTTGATGAATAACTATGGGTCGTTGAAAACGTTTGGCAATATTTATTTGTTGTGATAATAAATCGTATTGTTTTTGTTTTTCAGATTGAGCAAGATTGTTATAAAAATCTAAACCAATTTCACCTACTATTAATTTTGGAAAAGTATCAAAATATGATTCATATAATTTAAGATGATTTTGAATACCATTTGGAATAAATAAAGGGTGAATCCCTAATGCTGGAATAATATTATTAAATTTTTTGGCAAATAAAATATTTTTATCCCAATCACTATAACGATAAGTTACAGATAATATATTACCAATACAAGAATAGTCTGCCGGAAAGCTTTCCGGCAGACTATCAAACATATCTGTTAGATGACAATGGGTGTCAAATAATAGCATTGAATATCAATTTTAAGCAACATCTGCCGACTGTTGTTGGGTGTCATTCTTATCTGCTGTGGCATTGTTGCCATCT
Source organism: Neisseriaceae bacterium (assembly GCA_017518785.1). Classification (GTDB taxonomy): domain Bacteria; phylum Pseudomonadota; class Gammaproteobacteria; order Burkholderiales; family Neisseriaceae; genus RGIG9985. The sequence goes on along the minus strand of JAFWUA010000043.1, from coordinate 14,853 downwards.
TGCAGATATGGGTGTTTTTTTGCCACTTCTTGTTCTTCCTGTGTTATATCACCACGAAAACGATTGTTTAAATCAAAGCGTTTCCCACCACGTGCCAAAGAGCGAATATAACGTGGACGGCGACAGTGCGTGGATAATACTCTTAATATCAATACGGAATCATATTGTGGCATGGCATTGATAAGATCTTGATCAATACCAATTGCTAATGGCTTGAACCTGCTGAACACCTCATATTTGCTGTAAATGTGTTTGGCTATCAGTTCGGTTTGTTTTTTACGACTCAAAGTTTGAACCGCTTCCTTTAAGGCAATACCCAAAGATGTTTCAGTTTTCTTTTGTTGTTTTGACATAATCAATTTAAAAGTGTTTATTTAATTAAAAAAACAATCCGCATGGGACTGTGCAGTGTTTCTTGCGACAAGCCTCAATTATCCTACAAAATGATACGATATGCCAAATGTTACTTACATTTTTCCGGTAGATTCTTCCATGCTTGTGACATTGTTGCATAGTTTGCATACAAGAATAGTTGTGATTTATTGGCAGATTTGGGAACAACATCTATGTACAAACCATTTTTCTTGGTATAAGGATTAACTAACTGTACAGTTGCAGAGCCATCTTTATAATTTCTTACGGTGTAAAAGTCTGCCGGAAGATTAAAACGTTTTGCCAATTGCGAGGTTAGACAAGATGTAGCATCTTGGGTACTCTTACTTGAATCTACAACTTTGGTTGGTTTTTCTCTACGCAAAGGTATTTCGTTCGAATTTACCTTGTTTGTAGATGTTGCAGGTTCATTTCTATTGGTTGATGAGGTGTTTTTTTGAACCTGTTGGTTAGGGAAGTTTGGTGCAAAAACATCATCGAAAGTCAAACCAACACAGGCAGTTAGCAAAGCTGGCAAGGAAAAAATCGAGATTATTTGTACTACTTTCATAACTATTCCTCCGTATAATTAATAGTGGTTTTATCTTGTGAAGGTTGTTAAGTATATGACGAATAATGGCTCGAGTGCAAAAATACTAACATTAAGAAATATTACTATGGCAATAACAGGTGCTTCTGGTATGCCGTATGCTGTTCGTTTATTGGAATGTTTGCTTAAAAGTGATGTGCAAATTCGTTTGATTTACTCACCTGCGGCACAAATTGTAGCCAAGCAAGAATGCGATTTTGAATTGCCTTCTGATATTCAGCTTGCCACAAAATATTTGGAACAACAATTTAATGCAACACAAGGACAGATAAAAGTTTTTGCATATGATGATTGGTTTTCGCCAGCAGCCAGTGGTTCTAATGTTTCTGATGCTATGGTGATTTGTCCTGCCAGTATGGGAACGGTTGCTGCTATTGCATGTGGTATGTCGGATAATCTTATCGAAAGGGCAGCAGATGTATGTTTGAAAGAAAAACGTCCGCTAATCCTTGTGCCCCGTGAGATGCCACTATCAACAATACATTTGGGCAATTTATTGAAATTATCAGAATGTGGTGCTGTTGTAATTCCGCCATCACCTGCTTTTTATCATAGACCTCAAAGTATCGATGATTTAATCGATTTTGTAGTGGCACGAATCTTGAATCACCTGAATATTGAGCATGGTTTACTCAATCGCTGGGGAGGTGTTATATAGTTGATTTGTGGCAAAATACGTCATTGTATGCAGAGTATTTGATGTATTAAATGCTGTACTCTTGAAATAAATTAAAAACTTTTTTGATTTATTTGTTGACAAGATAAAAATGAGTAATTATCCTTGAAAGCATTATGAACGCTAACTTTTCCCCCATTTTCTTTTATTACTACCGCTGGTGCAAGAACTGGCGGTGGGTTTGCGTTTGTAAGTTGATTTAGTTGATTGATTGTTTGATTTTGAGTTGCATAATCTTTATCCTCCGCCTGTTTTATCCAAATAGGCGGTTTTTTTATTTGTCGAATTTGCAAAAAACATTGTTAAAACATAGGAGTTTTTATCATGGTAAATACACAAAAAATGCTAACGGAAACTACCAACAGTCTGCCGGAAAGACTATATGATTGGTGCTTGGTAGTAGATGGTAATTCCCATCGAGATGATTTGTGTCGTGATGAAGTTGGTTTTGAAACTTCCGGCATGTTAAGTGAGGCATTGTTGCCACAAATTCGCACCATAGCATGTATGATTGCATCACAACGCCATGATTTTTCTAAAACATCTCCTGATGTTTTTACAGAAGAAGCAGATTGGTTTGCTGCTCGAATTTTGGTTTTAGGAGTGCGAGTTTTTTATGTTGATGTATCATTGTTTGCTATGCTTAATTTAGCCAATAGTCGTGCCAAAGATTTTGCTATGCAACATGATTTGCCATTTACACCAGCAAAAGCACGCATGAGCATACGTTCCGGCAGACCAGATAATATGCTGATGATACAAAGAACTCGTCCATTACCCAAGTTGATTGACAATATGGTGGAAAATTCCATCAAAGAAAGATTTTTATGCGGTATAGCTATTTGATTTAAGTTTATGCTGATAATCCGTTACAATAGCACCTTATTCTAATTGATAATAACAGTAGGAAATATAAAATATGTTTTTGAAAAGATTTTTTTATTTTATTGCTATATGTAGCTTGTTAAATGCCTGCGGAAAAACTGAATCATCGGTTTCAGATGCTGATATAAGTAACGAAATGGCATCGACAGAAGAAGTTAATTTTTCTTCATTGCAAACCATAACCGACAGTAGTCAGAAAATCACCCTAAAAGTTAATGGCATGTTTACCGTAGATGAAATTGATTCATCGAATAAATCTTTAACTTTGTTATCTCGCAATCAATTAGATGATGCAGTAATACGTGTGGAACATTTGGGCAAATTACAAGTTCCATCAGAACAATATTTCAAACAATTAGCATCAATGTTCAAGCAACAAAAAACCTATAACGATGTGCGTCTTGGCAATGTGGTTGATGAACGTATGAGTTATCGTTTTACCTATAAAGTTGATGAAGAAAAAATTAAAGAAAGCTGTCTTGCCATAGTTGATGGTGAGGAATTGTATTCAGTTTGCGTACAAAGCTTTAATCTTCCATTTGATGCTATGGACAAATATTTATCCGATGTCCGTCTTAACTGATTCTAATTTTTCTTCTATTGATGAAACCTTGATGCGTCGTGCTTTGTCATTGGCTCATCAAGGTTGTTATTCTACTTCTCCCAATCCCAAAGTAGGTTGTGTGATTGCACATGGTGAAGAAGTTGTTGGCGAAGGTTGGCATAAGCAAGCAGGAGGACATCATGCGGAAATTTTTGCATTAGAAATGGCAAAAGATAAAGCACATGGTGCAACTGTCTACGTAACATTAGAGCCTTGTGCTCATTACGGCAAAACCCCTCCATGTGCTGATGCCTTGATTCGTGCCGGTGTTAAAAAAGTGATTGCAGCAATCAAAGACCCTAATCCTTCTGTATGTGGCAAGGGATTTGCTATGCTTAATGCCGCTGGAATTGAAACTGCTTACGGTTTATTGGAAGATGAAGCGAGAAAAATTAATCGCGGATTTTTATCGCGTTTTGAAAGAAATCGACCATTTATTAGTCTTAAAGTTGCTCAAAGTTTAGATGGAAAAATAGCACTTAATAATGGTGTTAGCCAATGGATTACAACAGAAGATGCCAGACGCGATGTGCAAGATGGTCGTGCTAAAAGTTGTGCAATCTTAACCGGAGTAGGGACAGTTTTAGCAGACAATCCTCGCTTAAATGTACGTGATATTGATACCCTACGTCAGTCACTACGAATAGTAGTGGATAGTAATTTGCTAACTCCTTGTAATGCAAAAATTTGTACAGATGGTAATCCTACATTATTGGTAAGTCTGCCGGAAACAGTTATAGCTAATCAATATCCATCACAAGTAGAAATAATCAGGATTCCGGCAGACTATAATGGAAGAGTTGATTTGAATATTCTGATGAGACAATTAGCAAAACGCGGTATAGGCGAAGTTTGGTGTGAATGTGGTGCAACATTAAGTGGGGCATTACTGCAAAATAATTTAATTGATGAATTGATAATTTATCAAGCACCAATTATCTTGGGAGATAAGGCACAAAGTGTGTTTAGTCTGCCGGAACTTACCAGTTTATCTGATATTGACCGCTGGCAAATTGATGATATTCGTAAAATTGGTGATGATATACGTTTAGTTTTATTGCCACCTAATCTAAATCAAGAAAGAAAAATATGATGCGTTATGAAGCAATGACATCATTCATGGTGATGGATATAGTGCGTGAAGCATCACGCTATCCTAATGCCGTGCATTTTGAAATTGGACAACCAGATTTACAGCCATCGCCTAATGTATGTGAAGCGTTTTATCAAGCAATTGCATCGCATCGTTTTAGTTATACCGAAAGTTTTGGTTTATACGAATTACGTGAGAAAATCAGCCATCATTATTTGTGTACTTACAATGTGAAGATTGCACCAGAAAGAATTTTATTAACACCAGGTAGTAGTGGTGCATTTCTAATCGCATACGCTTTGGCATTAAAAAGTAATGGCAAATTAGGATTAACCGATCCATCGTATCCATGTTATAAAAATTTTGCACATTTTCTCAATATTCAGCCAATAGCATTCAATGTGGATAAAAGTGAAGCTTATCAGCTACACCCCGACCAACTTCGCACCCAAGAGATAGACGCATTGCAAATTTCATCGCCTGCCAATCCAACTGGCAATATTTATACCAGCGAACGTTTGCAATCGCTTAATCAATATTGTATTGAACATGGAATTTCTTTTATTTCTGATGAGTTATATCATGGCTTGGTCTATGATGGTCTTGCGAATACTGCTTTGGAATTTAATGATAATGCCTATGTAATCAATGGGTTTTCAAAATATTTTTGTATGCCTGGTGCACGTTTGGGTTGGATTATCGTACCTGAATATCAAATTCGCAGTGCAGAGGTCATCGCACAAAATTTATTTATCTGTCCACCAACATTAAGTCAGTATGCAGCTTTGTTTGCATTTGATTATGAATATCTTGCAAATGTAAGAGTGGAATTTGCTAAACGGCGTGATTTTCTCTACCAAGAATTATCAAATATATTTGAAGTTGAAAACAAACCGCAAGGTGCATTTTATCTATGGGCAAATGTTTCAAAATACTGCGATGATAGTCAAAAATTTGCTCATAAAATGCTACAAGAAATTCAAGTAGCAAGTGCACCTGGAATTGATTTTGGTAATAATCAAACTGATAAATATCTGCGGTTTGCCTATACGCGTAATATAGAGGAAATGGCAGATGGAGTTTTGCGAATTAAAAGATGGTTGTAAACTTTTCCGGCAGACTATTTTAAATTTTACATAGGATATTAAATGAAATAGTCTGCCGGAAAGGTATTTGATATTTAGGTTTTCGGCAGACTTACGCTCGATTAATCAAGTATAACTATCTTAATCATAGTCTGAAACCTTTGCAGAACTTATCATTCGTAACATTGAGCGAAGCGAAATTTGCAAAGGTTTCAGTCTGCCGGAAAAGGATTTTTATGATAAGCAATCGTGATTAGCAATTATTTTTATGACAATTTACGGTAAAATCTGCATTGTTTCAGAATATCTGACGACAAACATTTACATCAAGAAATAAGGAATTTAACCAATATGAGTAATGAATCTCCCATTATCTTTACTGAAAACTGTTGTGCCAAAGTAAAAGACTTGGTAGCAGAGGAAAATAATCCAGATTTAAAACTACGCGTTTTTGTAACTGGCGGTGGTTGCTCTGGATTTCAATACGGCTTTACCTTTGACGAAATTACCAATGACGATGATTTTCAAATCGAAAAAGAAGGGTTAACCTTTTTGATTGACCCGATGAGTTATCAATATTTAGTCGGTGCGGAAATCGACTACACCGAAAGCCTGCAAGGTTCGCAATTTGTGATTCGTAATCCCAATGCAGTTACCACATGTAGTTGTGGCTCGTCGTTTTCAGTGTGAAGAGTTGGCATTATGTTACGCCAACCAGAAGAATATATCCTATTTATTCTCGGCATCTTGTGGGTTATTTTGACCTATATCATTTGCAAATGGATAGGAATGAATGCGGTTTTTACAATAAAAATCACAGTTGCAACAGCACTATGGTGCACATTGACCTTTGTGTTATGGCAGTATGATAAGTTACGTTGGCTGTATCCATTGCTATTAGGTCTGGCAGTTGTTTGTTGGTTGCCACTATTAGATTGGTTAGCACAGTTGAATAATAAGAGTGATGATGCAATTACTGCTTGGTACGCAACGCGTGTTTGTAAAAGTTTATTAGCACTTACCCCTGTAATTGTGGGTTATGTGTTGTTATTATTTCGCTTCGTCAAAAATGTTGATGAAGTATGATTAATTGAAATAATGTTAGGAAATTAATATGGCTGAATCTAAAAACAAAGTTGATAAATCTGATGATAGAAGTGCAGCATTGGCTGCCGCATTAGCTCAAATTGAAAAACAATTTGGCAAAGGCTCGGTTATGAAAATGGACGGTAGTCAAAAAGATGATGATTTACAAGTGATTTCTACCGGTTCATTAGGCTTGGATTTGGCATTAGGAGTGGGTGGTTTGCCACGTGGTCGTATTGTCGAAATTTTCGGTCCTGAATCATCAGGTAAAACCACACTCTGTTTGGAAGCAATTGCTCAATGTCAAAAAGCTGGTGGCACTTGTGCTTTTATCGATGCAGAAAATGCTTTTGATCCAATTTATGCCGCAAAATTGGGTGTTAAAGTCGAAGAATTATTGGTTTCTCAACCAGATACCGGTGAACAAGCATTAGAAATTTGCGATATGTTAGTGCGTTCTGGCGGTGTTGATATGGTGGTTATCGACTCTGTTGCTGCATTAGTTCCAGAGGCTGAAATTAAAGGTGAAATGGGCGATAGCCATGTTGGTTTGCAAGCACGCTTAATGAGTCAAGCCTTGCGTAAATTAACCGGAACTATCAAGAAAACCAATACATTGGTCGTATTTATTAACCAAATTCGTATGAAAATTGGGGTAATGTATGGTAGCCCTGAAACTACAACTGGTGGTAATGCCTTGAAGTTTTATGCTTCTGTACGTTTGGATATTCGCCGTACTGGTCAAATCAAAAAAGGCGAAGATATTATTGGCAATGAAACAAAAGTTAAAGTGATTAAGAATAAGGTTGCTCCACCATTCAAACAAGCGGAATTTGATATTTTGTATGGCGAGGGTATTTCTTTTGAAAGCGAATTAATCGATATTGGCGTTAAGTTAGACATTATCGAAAAATCTGGGGCTTGGTATAGCTATAACAAAAATAAAATCGGACAAGGTAAGGATAATACCCGCGTATGGTTAAAAGAAAATCCAGAAATCAAAGCTGAAATTGAACAAAAAATCCGTGAAAAAATCGGTGGTGGTGTTCAAGTTAATAATAGCATTGAAGCTACCGATGATGATGAAAAAACGGACGAATAAACATTACGTTTAAGGATTAGTCATGAATAAATATCTGACACCTAATTTTTCTTTTGCTCCCATTTTGCCACAGCGTGCGTCAGGTTCTCGCGTTTGGGATAATTATGGAAAGGAATATATTGATTTAGCGGGTGGAATTGCTGTTAATGCTTTGGGACATTGTAATCCTGAATTAGTCAAAGTTTTAGTTGAGCAAGCTAATAAACTATGGCATATCTCTAATTTATACACTACCGAACCTGCACAAGAATTAGCTGGTAAATTAGTAAATAATTCTTTTGCTAATAAAGTGTTTTTTGCAAATTCAGGTGCAGAAGCAAACGAAGCAGCTTTGAAATTAGCACGCAAACATGCACGCGATCACTTTGGTGAAGCAAAACATGAAATTGTGGCTTGCACCAATAGTTTTCACGGACGAACATTATTCACGGTGAGCGTAGGCGGACAACCTAAATATAGTCAAGATTTTGCACCACTACCATTAGGCATTCGCCATGTAGCATTTAACGATTCAAAATCATTAGAAGGTGCAATTAATGAAAATACCTGTGCTTTTATTGTTGAACCGATTCAAGGTGAAAGCGGAGTTTTGCCTGCAACAGCAGAGTATTTACATAAGGCACGCGAATTGTGCGATAAATTTGATGCTGCCTTGATTTTTGACGAAGTGCAAACAGGCATTGGCAGAACAGGCAAATTATTTGCTCACGAACATTATGATGTTACACCTGATATTTTAAGTTCTGCCAAAGCATTGGGTTGTGGTATTCCAATTGGTGCCATGTTGTGTACTGATAAATTTGCCGAATCATTCTCGCTTGGTTCGCATGGTTCTACTTTTGGTGGTAATCCATTGGCTTGTGCAGTTGGTAGTCGTGCATTTGATTTAATTAGTCTGCCGGAAACATTGAATAATGTTATAAATCAGGGGAATATATTGCAATCCAAACTTGCTGATTTAGGACAAGAATCAGGAGTATTTTCTGAAGTACGTGGTTTAGGTTTGCTGATTGGTTGTGTATTGTCTGAAAAATATCAAGGTCGTGCCGGAGAGTTGGTAAAGATAGCATTAACCGAAGGTTTGATGGTGTTACAAGCTGGTGCAAATGTATTGCGTTTAGCACCATCGCTATTACTAAATGATGATGATTTAAATGAAGGCATGTTGCGTTTGCAAAAAGCAATCAGAACATTTGTAAATTCGTGAGTTTTAATCATTGTAAATTAAATTATATGTTTGGAGGACGAGCAATAATTGTTTTGCTCGTCCGTAGTTGAGACTCCTGCAAAACTCGATTTTTTCTATTACTTGTCATTCTGAACGTAGTGAAGAATCTTTATAAACAATAAGTTAGATTCTTCATTTCACTTCGTGAAATTCAGAATGACGAGTTTTGCAGGAGTCTATAGTTTGGAATACTCTGCCGGAAAACTACTATTTATCTATATCGCTAATGCGGTATAATCCACCGTTTATCTATTCGATTAATATTGCATCTATTGAGAGAAATATCATGCTAACAGGAAGTTTAGTCGCTTTAATTACGCCTATGTTTGATGATGGGCGTGTTGATTATGAATCCTTAAAACAGTTGATTGATTGGCAAATAGCAGAAGGTACTGATGCAATTGTTTCAGTCGGCACTACTGGTGAATCTGCTACCTTAACTATGGAAGAACATTTCCAAGTTATTGAAACTACGGTGAAACATGTTAATAAACGTATTCCAGTGATTGCCGGAACTGGTGCAAATAACACCCAAGAAGCCGTACATCTATCTTGTCATGCGGCAGCCGTTGGTGCTGATTACACATTATCGGTTGTTCCTTATTACAATAAACCATCACAAGAGGGAATATATCGTCATTTCTGCACTATTGCTGAATCAGCCGATATTCCAATGATTCTTTACAATGTACCTGGTAGAACAGTGGCAGATATGTCTAATGATACCGTTGTAAGATTATCCACTATTGAGCGTATTGTTGGAGTTAAAGATGCTACTGGCAATATCGCACGTGCTTGCGATTTATTTAAAAGACTGCCGGAAAACTTTGCAGTCTATTCCGGTGATGATTCTACTGCAATGGCATTTTTATTATGTGGTGGACATGGGGTGATTACTGTTTGTGGTAACGTTGCCCCAAAAATGTTTGCACAAATGTGTCGTCATGCTATCAATGGTGAAATCCAAGAAGCACGTAAATTAAATGACCTCTTGCAAGATTTACACAAAGATTTATTTTGCGAACCATCACCAGCTCCAACTAAATGGGCATTAAATCAGTTGGGTAAATGTGGTAGTTTCTCACGTTTACCCATTGTTGATTTAACTGAAAATGGGCAAAAAATTGTCCGTAATGCTATGTTAGCCGCAGGCGTTTTATAGAAGATAAAGGTAAATACACTATGCACACCAAACACATCATTGTTGGTGTATTAGCAGCTACTATGGTTGCTTGTTCATCAACATCTCCCAAAGACACACCGATGGATTACCACACACCTGGTGCGAAAAATCCAGAAGACGCATTAATTGTGCCTCCTGATTTAACCGGAATCATACAAAACAATCGTTATACCTTACCTGCTGGTGCCGGTGCTGTACGTGCTAGTCAATTAGGACAAAATGAAGGAGTGGCAAATAGCAACATAGTTTTGCCGCAAGTTAAAAATATGCACATTGAGCGTGAGGGATCGCAACGTTGGCTTTCCATTGGTGATAAAACCCCACAAGAAATATGGCCAATGTTAAAAGTATTCTGGCAAGAAAGTGGTTTTGTTCTTGATCAAGAAAATCCAGAAATAGGATTTATGCAGACTCAATGGGCAGAAAATAGAGCAACAATTCCAAGTGATCCAATTAGACGTTTATTCCAAAAAGTAGGTTTAGGAAATATCTATTCATCTGCTTATCGCGACCGTTTTATTATTCGTGTTGAACGTCAAAAAAGCGGTGGTTCTTTTGTAACATTCAGTCATCAGGGTGTAGAAGAAGAATTATTAGGTAAAAATAAAGACTCTTCTAAATGGGTACCACGCGATAATGATCCAAATTTAGAAGCACAAATGCTATCACGCTTTATGATGCGTCTTGGTGCTGATCAAACATTAGTTGAGCAAGAATTAACTAAAAATTCATCAAGTTACGGAGAGTTGGCTAAAATGGAAGGTGATAATTTAATCCTTTCCGGCAGTCATGACCGTAATATATATCGTTTAGGTTTGGCACTAAACCGTATTGGATTAACTGTGCAAAATTTTAACGATGCTGATGGTATATTTACTGTACAACCAGCAGATATGGAAAGTGATGCAGTTAGCAATGTAAAACCTAGATTATTCTCTCGTATGTTTGGTAGGAAAAAAGAAACTACGGTAACTAAAAAAGATGCTTTTAATATTAAAGTTATTAATTAAGAAAGCAGTAGTATTGTAAGTATCCCATCAAATTCAGGGTATAATACCAAAAACATATTAGAACGCTTATGGCGTGAATTACGTTAATTATATTTAATTATAATATAATTACGTGATTATTACATATCAATTAAAAAAGCAACGATTAAAATTTAGTCGTTGCTTTTTTTTAATTAAAGGCTCTAAACAAATAGGTTCTAATGATGTCATGGCAGGACTTGCAGGATACAACAATAAAATTTACGGTTTTGATGGTAATGATGCATTACATGGTAGAAATAAAGACTATAGAATTGATGGTGATAATGGCAATGATCAACTTATTGGCAGTGGTGGTAATGAGCATATCATTGGTGTTAGTGGCAACGAACATGCTTTGGGAGACTCCTGCAAAACTCGTCATTCTGAATTTCACGAAGTGAAATGAAGAATCTAACTTATTGTTTATAAAGATTCTTCGCTACACTCAGAATGACGAGTAATAGAAAAAATCGAGTTTTGCAAGAGTCTCTGTATAGTGAAGTTGGGTTTGATTTTTTAATCCAACAAAAATAAATTAATAACTTATTGTTTCTAATCATAAATAAAAATTAACATTGTTTTGAGGTTTATGTATAATGAGTTCTGCTTTGGTTTTCATATTGCCTGAAATGGAATTGCAAACAAGCTAACAAGGTAAAATTAGTGATGATTAAATGGCGTGAATTGTCGATTGTACAGAAATTTATTATTCTGTTTATTCTTCAGAATACCAGTTTAATTTTATTTTCGTTTTTTACGGAAGACGATCATGTTGGAGTTTTGTCTCCTATTATTATTGCATTTTCTTCATATTTAATTAGAAAAGTGCCTACGTATAAATATTTTTTTATTTATTCTATATGTATTAGTTTATGTTGGTTATTTGCACAAAATACTTCCTTAATAAGAAATTTTCACATTGACTATAATGAATTAAAAGAATATTCAGGAAAAGTTACTTATTTGCACTGTGCTGGACGTGGTTGTAGAGGCTTTCATTTCTTTAGTTTAAGAAAAGATGAAAATATAAGCAAAGGTTTTATATGCCTTCCATTTGGATTTGATGGTTGTCGTAAAGAAACAAAAGAAGGAAATAATATTTCAGTAAAATATGTGGAACTTTATGTAATATCAACAGTGGGTGGAATAATACCTATATGGGGTAGAGAAAATGTTATTTATGAAATAAATGATGATGATGATAAAATTACTTATAGTTATGATTATTTCATTAAGAAATATTCACAACAGCAAAAAAATGTACGAATTTTTGCTACTTACATAGTTATACATAGTTTTGTTTTCTGTATTTTTTACCATTTAATACAGAAAAATTCTGTTCAACATACTCAATAAGACCAATTATATGGCGGTGTTGCTTCAAAGTTGTTGACAAAGTTTTAATTTTTATGTATCGTTGAAATTGTTCATTTTTGTGATTGTTTAATTTTTGTGAATTTGTTCATAATGAAAGGTGGCAATGGTTAAGTTAAAGGACAAATGGCGTGAATTGTCGATTGAAAAACTATTTCTTGCAGTCTTTATTCTGCAAAATATAACGCTTATTGGATTTGCATTTTGCATTGAAGGCGATAATTTTTTCAAGATGCTTCCATTGATTTTTGCATTTTCTTTAACGACTATTCATCAACAATATAAACAAAATGGAAAAGTATTTATTGGATATTCAATATGTATTTTATCGCTTTGGTTATTTCAGCAAAATACCTGTTTAACAAAAAATTTTAATATTGAGTATAATAATTTAAAAAGTTATTCAGGAAATGTTACTCGTCCGCACTGTACCGGAGGAGGTTGCATTGCTCAATTTTATTTTACATTAAAAAAAGATGAGGATAAAATTATTAATTTTGAGTGTTTTCCATCTGGATTTGACGGTTGTCGTGAAGAAATTAAAGAAGGAAGTAATATTTCAGTAAAATATGTAGAATTTTCCGTAGTAAAACCTATGCTACCTGTTGTACCATTACCGTTATTTATGAAAAAAAATATTATTTATGAAGTAAATGATGATGATAAAGTTATTTATAGTTATAATTATTTCATTAAGAAGTATTTACAACATCAAAAAAATGTACGAATTTTTGCTACTTATTTAGTTATACATAGTTTTGTTTTCTGTATTTTGTACTATATGATACACAAAAATTTTATTAAACGTAATTAATAATTGAAGGTTTCTATTATGGCAACACCAACAACAGGTACTTTATTAAATAATTATTTTGATAGCCTTACTTCTTTCTTTATTGAAATGGGTAACATGGTTTATAACATTAAAAAATGTAGAGAGGAAACAAATCCTGATAAAAAGGCAGATTACCTAATCCAAGCTAGTATTTCTTTTGGATTAGCAACAGAAAGTATTGCTACTTTAATTAATGGTCCAATGGGCGGTAAAATTGGAATAGCAGGAAATACTCTTATTGGTGGAAGATTATTAATCAATGTTACAAAATTTACGGAAGAATGGAGTGATGGAAAGATAGATATCAATCGTACTCAAAATATTATGGCTGATTTTTTTACTCTAACAGGTTCTGCTTTATCAATGAGTAAAAATCCAGTAAAAAAAGGAATTGGTTTAGGAGCTAAAAAAGTTGGTGATATTATAGGAGCAATTGCATTAAAAACTGGTGAAACTGGTACTATATCAAAAGAAGATTTCTTCAATGGGGAAAACTTTAAAAACTTTATTATTGATGAGTATCTGCAACCATTATCTGATGCAATATACGATTTATTTGATCAAATAGATAATCGTATATCATCCTTATTAAATAATCAAGATGATTCTTGGATTCAATTGATTATTGATAAATTAGATTCACAACGATTAACAGAGTTACCAGAAGGTTCATTGGTACAACATGCTGTAATTGCTCAACTAAACGACTGGTATTATTACAAGGTTACCAATAATGAATATAATGGAGAAAAGTTTTTTAGTGATAATAAAGATGTTTTGCAGTATACCACTGCACAAGGTGAGGGTTTTTTAAATGTTAGTAGTAAATCAGATAAATATATTGATAATTTTTTAATATATGTATCTCGTCAATTATGTGACAATGAATTTTTATTATGGAGTTTCATTAAGAGTGAACAACACCAATGGAACATTGTAACTAATACAAAAGGCGGAAATGCGACTGCAATGGATAATGAAAAGACTCAATTTATGTTGGGCAATGATGGTAACGATACTTTAATTGGAGGAGATCTGAATGATATTATCATTGGTAGCAATGGCAATGATTATTTATATGGAGGTTTAGGTAGTGATAAATTATATGGTGGTGCTGGTTTTGATACTTATGAATTTAAAACTGGTGAAATGAATTGGGATTATATTTATGACCATAATGGCGATGGTCAAGTTATTATTGATGGTATTAATTTTTCTATTTTTAAATTTACTAAAAAACCAAATGCTGATTCCATTTGGGAATATAAAATAGGTAGTAATAATTGGTGGGCAATGTTAAATGAAAATGGTAATTTGATTTTAATGTTAGGTCGTCCCAATCGAATTGTTATTGAAAACTATAAATCAATGGGTGGGAATAAATTAGGAATTACTTTATCAGATGAAGTTACTGGAGAAAATCAAACAAATTATCTATTATGGGAAGGAGATGTACGGCCAGAAACAGATGAAGATGGAAAATATTTAGTTAATTGGTTAGACCATGCAGAACGAGATATTAATGGAGTTTTAATTAAAGGCACTAAACAAGTTGGCTTTAATGATGTTATGGCAGGACTTGCAGGGCTTAATAATAAGATTTACGGTTTAGCTGGAAATGACGCATTACACGGTAGAGATAAAGACGATATAATTGATGGTGGTGATGATGATGATTTAATTGCAGGT
>JAFWUA010000042.1 GCA_017518785.1 Neisseriaceae bacterium | reverse complement strand
AGGTGGTGGTGGAATTGATACTATTTATGGAGGTAGTGGCAATGACTTTATCTATTCTAATATGTCGATTGGCATGTTATTAAGATATAGCGATAATGATCAATGGATACCAAAAGTCAGTCAAAATATTGAAATTGTTACTCAAGGTTCTACTTGGGGAATTTATATTATAGAGGAAGAACGTATTGTTGATGGCGGAACAAATAGCTATATTCAACATGCTGATAATAATGAAGAAGAAGGCGATACATTATATGGTGGCAGTGGCAACGATATGGTTGTGGCTGGTAATAACAACGATATTATCTATGGCGATGAAGCTGATAATGAACAAGGTCATCAAATTGGAGAAGATGGTGATGATGAATTATTTGGCATGGATGGAGATGACATAATTTACGGCGGTGGTGGAAATGATATTATCAATGGTGATAGTTATAATTCAAACAATCAAAATGATTTCAAATATTTACAGATAGAAGAGCATGACAATGATATCATAAACGGTAATGATGGCAATGATGCAATTTATGGCAATGGTGGAAATGACATTATTTTTGGTGATGACGGAGATGATTGGATAGGTGGAGATTTTAATAATCTACCAGAAGTAGCATCATATTCAGATATTAATGGCAACGACTTAATTGACGGTGGCAATGGCAATGATGAAATTCACGGCGGAGGCGGTGATGATAGCATTATCGGAGATAAAGGTAACGATCGTATTTGGGGCGATTATAGTAATTCCGAATTAGCTCATATTACAGGAAACGACAGTATTGACGGTGGCGATGGCAATGATGAAATTTGTGGCTGTGGTGGTGATGACATTATTCTTGGCAAAGATGGTCATGATTGGATAAGCGGAGATTTTAACAATAATCAAGACTCTTCCAAATTAGAAAGCTTCAATGGCAAAGATTATATTGACGCAGGCAATGGCGATGATGAAATTCATGGTGGTGGTGATAATGACACCATTATTGGTGGGGAGGGCGATGACAGTATTTTGGGAGATTATGGCAACTCAAAATTAGCCCATATTACAGGCAACGACACCATCGATGGTGGCGATGGCAATGATAAAATTTGTGGTTGCGGCGGAGATGATACCATTCTTGGTGGAGATGGTAATGATTGGATAGGTGGAGATTTTAATAATCTACCAGAAGTAGCATCATATTCAGATATTAATGGCAACGACTTTATTGATGGTGGTGATGGCGATGATGAAATTCACGGCGGAGGCGGTGACGATAGCATTATCGGAGATAAAGGTAACGATCGTATTTGGGGAGATTATGGTAATTCCGAATTAGCCCATATTTCAGGAAACGACAGTATTGACGGTGGCGATGGTAACGACACAATTGTTGCAGGAGGTGGCAATGACACTATTCTTGGAGGAGATGGTGATGACCTTGTAATTGGAGACTACTACAATTCGCAATTAACACATATTTCAGGTAATGACACAATTGATGGTGGCAATGGCAATGATCAACTTATTGGCAGTGGTGGTGATGACCATATTATTGGTGGTAGTGGCAATGACATGCTTTGGGGGGATTTTGATGGCAATGTTAAAACTGATATTGCAGGCAATGACTATTTAGATGGTGGCGATGGTGACGATTACTTGGAAGCTGGCAAGGGTGATGATACGTTGGTTGCAGGTAGTGGTAAAGATATTCTAATAGGTGGTGAAGGTAAAGATTCATACGTATTCATCAGTACTGATTTACAAGATGGACAAATCAACACAATTTTAGATGAAGACGGCAAGGGCATAATCATCATAGACGGCGTAGCATTGGACAGCCACGACTGGCAAGCTGTTGCCGGGAATGTTTGGCAAACCGACAACATGCAATTAAACATTATCCAAGAAAACAACAATAGCTTTTTAGTTTGGCAATCAACAAGCACCACATCACTGATTGCAATACAAAACTACCAAAATGGGGATTTAAGCCTAAATTTACCAGCATACAATCCCCCGTCAGCGGACGTAAATCACGCACCAGAAGTAAATGAAACACTTGCCGAACAAACTATAATAGTTAATCAAACATACAATTTTACACTGCCGGAAAATCTATTTATTGATCCAGATGGTGACACACTCACATACAGTATAAACAATTTACCCGCATGGTTAAAGTTTGATCCACAAACAAAAACATTAAGTGGCACTGCCACAATTGACCAAATAGGCAAATTACAACTAACCATCACTGCCACAGATAAACAAGGATTAACAGCTACCCAGAATTTTAACATCAACATTATAAATAATCCCAATACTCCCCCACAAACTAATTACAGCAATCTAACTCATAATATTATCACTCATATTCCATTTGAACACGCCCTTCCGGCAGACCTATTTACAGATGCCGATAATGATGCACTATCCTATAAAATAGAAGATTTGCCAAATGGAATAAATTTTAACTCACAAACTAATACCATATCAGGTGTGGCAACCCAAGCACAACTAATTGAAACTACTATACAATGTGGCGAAGGACAAGATTATTCATATTTGCCATATATAATCAATATAATAGAAAATCGTCCACCAAAAGTTAAAAATAAAATCAGCCAATTAAATACCGGTGCAACCAAATATTTTGAATATACTATTCCGGCGGACTTATTTACGGATCCTGATGGAGAAATACTAAACATAAATGTCAATAATTTACCACAATGGTTAAATTACAATCCACAAACAAATACAATTAATGGCATAGCACCAATAGAGTCTGCCGGAATAAATAATATTACAATCATCGCAACTGATAATGCTAATAATAGTATTGAACATACTCTCCAAATTAATGTCAATCTTGATAATATTCCCAATGCTATTTATGCCAATTGACTTAAAATTGGCACATTAAAAAATGATTTAATGATAGGCAATAACCAAAATAACACCATTCGCGGTAATGCTGGTGATGATACAATTCACGGATTAGACGGCGATGATGAAATACATGGTGGCATAGGTAATGACACCTTTAACGGTGGCAGTGGTAATGATAAAATCTTTGGAGAAGTAGGCAACGATAGTCTTAACGGTGGTATTGGTGATGACCGATTAGAGGGTGGATTAGGCAATGATGCTTATCACTTTACCAAAGGAGATGGTAAAGATAGCATCTATGATTTAGGAAGAACAGAAACATTACACCTTCACCAAATTAACAAAAACGAAATATATTTTGAACAACAAAGTAACAACTTAATAATAAAAATCATAGGTACAAATGATCAACTTACCATTCAAAATCATTATCTCAAATTCTTGGGTAATCCCAATGCGATTGAAACAATTCAATTTGACAATGGCGAAACAATTGACATAAAAACAGCTACCACTCAACAACTCAATAGCCAAGTAAATAGCAAATCTATTAGTTTATCTAATTTTTTAGTAAGTTCGGAAATAAACTTCCCATCAGACACTTCTGTACTTGATCAGCCAATAGGCAATAATCAGACCATGGAATATGGTAATACATTAGATACAACTATATCTTTATCTAATTTAATTGATGATTATGATAATAATGGTGGTGGAAATATTTATTGATATATGTTTCCGGCAGACTTTGCTATTTTATAAATAGTCTGCCGGAAAGTTTTTTATTCTAATTTATTGTTAATTTCTTCTAATAATTTATAAATAAAACGAGCACGTTGGAAATTTTCTAATGCACTATTGTAGTTTGATTTTGCAAAGTCATCGGTTAATTTGTTAATAATTTCTTGCTTTTCCATTAAGATTTTATTGTTGATTGATTTGTATTCCTCTGTGGTTTGTGCTGTTTCTAATTCTTCATGCCATTGCATTTGTTGAATTAAAAAATCACTATCTATATTGGTGTGTTTCTCATCGGCATCAATCCCATTTAATTTTAATAAATAGTTAGCTCGACTTAATGGATTTTTTAGTGTTTCATATGCCTGATTAATAGTTGTAAATAACATCATTTGTTGACGCTGTTCAAATGCTGATAGCATTGTTGTGCGGTCTGGATGATATTGAGATGCTAAATTACGATAGTTTTTTTCTAAAATATTGTAATTTATATCAAATGTTTTATCTAATTGAAAAATATCGAAAAAATTATTCATGATTGATGATTTCTCGTGTTAAGTTATATGTGATATTTCTTGCCAATGAATTACACCGTGTGCTCCTATTTTAATAAAATCATAAGGATTATCAGTGGTGGTTGTGGCAACCAATATTGGTTGTGAAACTTTTTCTTGCAATAAATCGTATAAATCAGTGTTATTACCTATCCAAATAATTACTTGGGCATCTAATACTTGTAATAATTGAGTGCGATTATTAATTATTGCCCAAAATGGTTTATTATTATTATTATGTATTTCTCCATTTGATATGTTAATTAATTGTGCAGCTGTTTTTTGTAAGTGTAATCTTGATAGTGGTAGGGCGTAGTAATGTTTTACAGAATCGTAAATTCCGTAAACACTGCCGGAAAGTTCTATGGGGATATTTAATGCACGTATAATTGGTAGATTGTTCGGTAAAATTGGTGATACTTGTATATTATTAGGTGATTGCCATGATAGAGTTTGTCCTTCTTTGGGTTGTGGTGTTCCAGACCAATTATTAGCAAATATTCGAAAAAATTGTATTGTTATCAATTTATTATCACGGTAAGTAGATGTATTTAACCATAATGTTGCGCATTGAATATTAATTCCTATTTCTTCTTTTATTTCTCTAATTAAGGCATCATAATGGGTTTCTCCTATTTCAACTTTGCCACCTGGAAATTCCCAAAATCCAGCAAAGCTTTTATCGATAGGTCGCGTTGCTAATAAAATTTGATTATTATGATTAAATAATATTGCGGCGACAACAGGTACGGTAATAGTCATTTTATTTTTCAGCAATTGCAAATGCTAATACATAGTCTTGTTCATCGCTTAAACTTAAATGAACTTTGGTGATACCTTGTTCTTTTAGCAAATTTTGTAAAGAGGCATCACACAGAAATTCTGGACTACCGTTTTTATCGTGTACTACGGCAATGTTATGTAATGTTACAGGGTAACGTAATCCTGTGTGAATAGCTTTGGCAAACGCTTCTTTGGCTGCAAAACGCTTGGATAAAAATAAAATGGGGTGAGAAGGAGGGCTATTTGACCACTCTAACCATTCGGTTTGTGCTAAAATTTTTCCAACAAAAATATCACCATAACGTTTGTATAAACGTTCGATGCGTGCGGTGTTTACAATATCTGTACCTATTCCATGAATCATATTAAGTATACTTAAATAATTAGTAAAATTATTAATAGGCATCAAAACCAGCGTTTTCGATTGCATCTATCATGACATTTTTGTTTGTTTTTTGTGGGTCAAAAGAAATTTCTGCTATGCCGTCCGACAGACTTACTTTTACACTATCCACTCCGTTTAATTTTTCTAAAATACGTTTTACGTTGTCAACGCAACCAGAACAAGTCATGCCTTCAATAATTAATGTAATGTTTTCCATAGTTATTTGGTGTTTATAAGTTGTGTTTTATCAAAATTTGTACAGCATGGGTTGTTTCTCTGTACTTTCGAGTTTTTGAGTCTACCATAGATTGTAATTTTTTTCAATTAGTTAATCGAAATATGTATTTTTTGTAGAATATTTGATAAGTTAATTGTTAAGCTGTTTTGTAACTATTTAATAAAATTATTATTATTTTCCGCCAGACTATTTAAAAATATAAGTCTGCCGGAAAGGTGATATATTACGGTATAATGTAGGATTATTTATAAAAAGTGATAATTACCTATGAATAACATTGTTAATAGTAACGATACCATTGCTGCTATTGCTACTGCAACTGGTGGTGGAGTAGGTATTGTTCGTATTTCCGGCAAAAGTTTGCATGAATTTGCGTGTAAAATTAGTAAGTTAGATAAAATTGAACCTCGATATGCTTTGTATGTTGATTTTTATGACGATTGCGGCGATACTATTGATAGAGGTATATTGTTATATTTTCCTGCACCGGCAAGTTTTACCGGAGAAGATGTAGTGGAGTTACATGGTCACGGTGGTACTGTGGTGCTGAATTTGTTGTTGCAGCGTTGTATTCAGTTGGGAGCACGCCCGGCACAAGCAGGTGAATTTTCACAACGTGCTTTTTTGAATGGCAAGATGGATTTAGTGCAAGCAGAAAGCGTTGCCGATTTAATTTCTGCAAGCGGAGAACGTGCTGCACGTATGGCGATGTGTTCGTTAAAAGGTAAATTTTCTGAAAAAATTCATAATATTAAAGATGATTTAATTCATCTGCGTATGTTGGTTGAAGCTACTTTGGATTTTCCAGAAGAAGAAATCGATTTTATTAATCATAAAGATATAATTTCTCATATTGATTCTTTGCAATTGACAATCAATGATGTGCTTGCAACTGCAAAACAAGGGGCAATTTTGCGTGATGGAATCAATATTGTTTTGATTGGTGCACCTAATGTTGGTAAGTCCTCTTTGTTAAATGCGTTAGCCGGTGATGAAGTGGCAATAGTTACCGATATTGCAGGAACAACGCGTGATACAGTACGTGAAAATATTAGTTTGCAAGGTGTGCCTGTGCATATCATTGATACCGCAGGATTGCGTAGTACTGATGATGTTGTGGAGCAAAAAGGGATAGAACGCAGTCGTAATGCAGTACAAACTGCTGATATTGTTTTGATATTGACTGAAAAAAGCGAGAAAATAAATGCCGAAACTCAAGCTTTGTTATCAGACATTCCGGCAGAGTTAAAACAAATCGAAGTGGTAAATAAAATTGATTTAATTGACATGCCTCCTGATTGTAAGCAAATTGATGGTCGTGATGTTGTGTATATTTCTGCTAAAAAGAATATGGGTTTGGATTTATTAGAGCAGGTTATTCTTCGTCATATAGGTTGGCATAATAATGAAGAGGGGTTGTTTTTGGCAAGGACGCGTCATGTTTTTGCTTTGCAACAGGCATATCAAGCATTATCAGATGCAAAAAGTATTTATCAACCAGATTTATTATCAGAACATTTGCGTCAAGCTCAAAATGAACTTGGTAAAATAACCGGTGAATTTAGTGCTGATGATTTATTGGGAGAAATTTTTAGTAATTTTTGCATAGGGAAATAAATTGATTATAATTAATGGCAATTTTTTATCTGCCATAATCAAAATCTACGCCTTTTCGCAATAATTAATAATATTTACCGCACGCTCACTTTACACGAGTAGATTAAATTTTGTTTTATAGTTTGGATAAACAAAATGAAGAACTTCATACGCACCCTGAAAAAAATTTACTTATGGTTATTCTTATTTTCCACTGTGGTGTGGTTAGTGGAAATGGTTTTACCGCCCAAACGTTTTATCACCGCATTCGGTATGGTTTCATTTGCACTATTAAGCATTTTCGGCAAAGTATTGTGTTTTCACCTTGCCAAGCGATACGGCATAGACATACAAGTGTAGCACCCAGTATTTGAGTGGATAGAATTTAAAAAAGGCAACGAAGAATGGGCATCAGCAACCACGATATTTGGGGTGTCTTGCATGATTACTGCTATTCTTTTTGGCGTTCTGTATTGTTTCGTGCCACGAATTGAATGAAATAACCAAAAAACAAATATGATGACGCTTTTATTATTTGAATATCACAAAAAATATTCTGCCGGAAAATTATTTATCTTTCCGGCAGACTGAAACCTTTGCAAAACCAATTTTTTTCTCATTCGTCATTCTGAACTTCGTTACGAATTTTTTATTTAACAAACAATTAGATTCTTCACTTTCCTGCGGAAAGTTCAGAATGACGAGTTTTGCAAAAGTTTCAGACTATTTGAAATTTTATTTATAAATTCCATTGTGAATAAGGGTTTTTACTTAAATAAGCATTGCTATAACGACCATCATCGGTAATTTCTTCTCCCAACCATTCAGGAGTAGGGTAGTTTTGATTTTCATCGATTAGTTCTAATTCGGCAACTATCAAAGGAGCATTTGCTTCATGGTATTCGTCAATTTCAAAAGAAACGTTATCAACTTTCACAATATGCCTTGTTTTAGTCATAGTAAATGCACATAAATTATCCATCATAGTTTTTGCTTCATCAATTGGAATGGGGTATTCAAATTCATGACGAGATACTGGAGTAATAAAACCTTTTATAGTTAGCCATGCCATGTCATCAATAATGCGTAAACGAATTGTGCATTCTTTTTCAACACTCATGTAACCTTGCTGCATTTCGATTGATTGATGAATGTTTTGTTTCCAATTGTCATTTTTTAACAAGAAACGTCTTTCTATTTCAATAGACATTTTATTTCCTTATACAAAGATTCTGGTAATTCAGCTTCTATGGGTAATACCCAAACATTAGGTAGTTGATATTGGTTTAATTTAACTGCATCTTTTTCAGTAATGATAATTTTAATATTTTCCGGCAGACTTTTTATATCAATATTAGCATGGTCTGGTAATATACGTTTTTCTATTAAATTAATTCCCATTTTATTTAGTGCTAAAAAAAATCTTTGCGGCTTACCAATAGCAGCTAATGCCATAGTTGGTTGAGAATGAAAAAATATAGCATCTACTTTTTTTTCTGGATTATTTAATGAATAAAATTGTTTATAATTCAAAGTACTGTTAAAAACTTTGCCACTTTTAGGTAATGTTGCCGGAAACTTTGTATTGTTTTCTGAATTGGAAATAATCAATATATCTGCCTCTGATATACGAGCAATGTTTTCACGTAATGGACCATTGGGTAATACATCAAGATTATATTGATAGGAGTCAGCCGGAAAGACAATAATTTCCATATCGCGTTGCATAGCATAATGTTGTAATCCATCATCGGCAATTATTAATTGTATTTGTGGAAAATGTTGTAATAATAACTTTCCGGCAGTTATACGATTTTCTCCAATAGCAATTGGTACACGTGTTTGGTGTGATAGTAATAATGGTTCATCACCACTAATTGTAGCATCATCATCGGGATTAACGATGCGAGTTGTTTTATCTTTTCTACCATAACCACGACTAATAATTCCAACTTTAATATTGCATTGTGTAAGTTGATTTACAATTGCAGCTGTAATAGGAGTTTTACCACTACCCCCAACATGAATATTACCAACAATCACAACAGGTACAGGGAGTTTATGCGATTTTATCCAAGATTTACGATACATAAAACGGCGTATGCTAACGATTATGGAAAAAATACGAGATAATGGATATAGTACAGGGATAAGCCACCAAATTGGTTTTTGCCAATGTGATTCAATTATATGGTAGTTGTTTTTTTTATTGGACATTAATAATACCTTGTAATAAAATAAATTATAATAAATAGTCTGCCGGAAAGTTTATTTTTGAATGTTTCCGGCAGACTATTTTATTTAATTTCTTTTAGCAGTCGTGTCGTTAATAATTTTTCATAATCAGAATTAGCCTGTGCCCAATTTGCAAATGGATAAATTGAAATCCCACCTCTTGGCGTAAAAATGCCTTCAACTTCTAAATAGCGAGGATTTAATAATTGCACCAAATCTTTCATAATAATATTTATACAATCTTCATGAAAATCACCATGACTGCGAAAACTAAATAAGTATAATTTTAATGATTTAGACTCAACAAGATATTTATCTGGGATATAGCGGATAATTATGTTCGCAAAATCCGGCTGTCCTGTTTTAGGACAAAGTGAGGTAAATTCCGGACAATTAAGTGTAACCATGTAATCATTATTTGGGTGTTTATTTGGGAAACGTTCCAATAAATTGGGATCATAATCGTATGTATATTGGGTTTGTTTTTGCCCTAATAGTGTTACTTCTGATAGTTCATTTTCATTTCGCATTATATAGTTACCTGTGTTGTAAAGTGAATTTTAACGCTGTATTAAAGTTTCAATCTGAAAAATAATAACTTTGGTATATTGGAAGATTTAATTTTCGCTTCACTCAATTTATGTGTTGCACTTGAATGTTTAATCTGCCCTGCCTGAAAATTAATCTATT
>JAFWUA010000041.1 GCA_017518785.1 Neisseriaceae bacterium | reverse complement strand
GGTGAATAGACTGCCCAATTTATTGGGTTCATTGGCGATGTATCGCATTGGGCATTCGTAAAAATAAATCATAAAAAGCTTTCCGGCAGACTGAAACCTCTGCAAAACTCGTCATTCTGACCATGAACGAAGTGAATGATAGTAATCTAATTGCTTGTTAAATAAAAAGATTATTCACAACTCCTTTGCTTCGTTCAGGGCGATAAGTAGATTCATAATGACGAATAAGAAAAAGTTGGTTTTGCAAAGATTTCAGACTATCAACATTCAATTTAAATAGTCTGCCTGAAAGTGTATTTGTATAAAATAATTATTTCCTGCCATTTAGATGTATATTTATGATGATTGATGCACCACTTCTTTTAGAGACTCCCGCAAAACTCGTCATTCTGAATTTCACGAAGTGAAATGAAGAATCTAATTTATTGTTTATAAAGATTCTTCGCTACGCTCAAAATGACGAGCAATAGAAAAAATCGAGTTTTGCAGTAGTCTCTTTTAACAAAGAGTTTCAACATTGTCATATTAAGAAATTATACGTTACGATACAGGTACTCTTGCTTGAACTCTTAAACGATAAATTACATGAATAACAATCAATTAACTTCACTATCTGATTATTTACGCCCATGGAAGCTTTTAACGCTTGGCATTGGAATTGGTTTACTGATTATAGGTTCATATATAATGCCTGCAATTGATTGGGATATTCCAATTAGTTTTATTATGGGGATTGCCACCTATATTTTTGCACCAATCACTGCTCGCATTCTTATTCAAAAAAGATGGCTGTTATTGCCATTAGCCATTTTCGGTGTATGGTTTGCGGTTGATGGTGTTTATTGGGCTTATTGGGCTTGGAAAAATCCAAAGGCATTGGAATATATGCGAGATATTCAATGGCAAACTTCTATTTGTTTATACGGCTTATGTGCGTGCTTATGGTATAGAAATTGTTCTTTACGTGAATTGTTGCATTTATAAAAAGCTTTCCGGCAGACTGAAACCTTTGCAAAACTCGTCATTCGTAACATTGATCTAAACGAAATGGAGGAATCTAATTTAAAAGATTATTCACAGACCCTTCGCTTCGTTCAGGGCAACAGTCTGTTTAGAATGACGAATGAGAAAAAAGTTGGTTTTGCAAAGATTTCATACTATCTAAAATAAATAATCAAATTTAGTAAATTATTAAATACTCTGAAACTTCTGCAAAAAGCAACTTTTCACCATCAGTCATTCTGATCGTTGCTACGAATCTTTATAAAACAAAAAATTATACTCTTCACTTGCCTGCGGATAGTTCCAAATTTACAGGTTTTGTATGAATCTCATCATAATGAGAATTGTGCATAGATATTGTTTTACCAGACAATTACATGTATCCTTGACAAGATTTTTTCCTCATTGAAAAGGACGATTTTTATGGCAGTTAATCTAACAGCAAAAAGTGCCAAAGAACTTCCAGTAATCGATGGTATTCAAATTTATGTAGGTCAAGCCGGTATTAAATATGAGAATAAAAACGACATTACTCTGATGGTATTAGCACCATCAGCACAAGTTGCGGGAGTATTTACTCGCAATCGTTTTTGTGCGGCACCAGTTCATGTATGCAAAGAACATTTACAAGCGAAACAAGGCGTACGTGCCATCATTATCAATACTGGCAATGCCAATGCCGGCACAGGACAACACGGTAGAGATGATGCCAAAAACATTTGTACCGCAGTAGCTCAACAAATATGCTGTGATGCAAATCAAGTTCTTCCATTTTCAACTGGCGTAATTTTAGAACCGCTGCCAGCTTCCAAAATCATAACTGCCCTCTCCAAAGTAAAACCGGTACACTGGGACGTTGCCGCATCTGCCATTATGACAACTGATACTGTACCAAAAGCAGCTACACGTCAAATAACTGTTGATGGCAAAAAAATATCAGTAACTGGCATTGCCAAAGGAGCTGGTATGATTCGTCCTAATATGGCGACCATGTTGTCTTTTATTGCCACTGATGCTGATATTGAAGCTGAAACTCTATCGCGTTGGGTAAAAGAAATCGCAGATAAAAGCTTCAATTGCGTAACTGTTGATGGCGACACTAGTACCAATGATAGTTTTATCATCATTGCCACAGGTAAATCAGGTCTGCAACAAATCAATGACGATAACACAGAACAAGCAATTGCTGTTAAAAATGCCCTATCCGAAGTTGCATTAGAATTAGCAACTGCAATTGTGCGTGATGGTGAAGGTGCAACTAAATTTATCACCATTCAAGTCAATGCTGCTAAAACACAGGAAGAAGCACGCAAGATTGGTTACACCATTGCTCATTCGCCATTAGTAAAAACAGCATTTTTTGCATCTGATGCCAATTTAGGACGGCTTTTGTGTGCAATCGGAAATTCTGGCATAGAAGACCTTGATACTGACAAAATCGCCATGTTTTTAGACAATGTATTAGTTGCAGAAAATGGCGGACGTGCTGAACTCTATAAAGAAGAAGATGGGGCACGAATTATGAAAAAAGAAGAAATCACCGTACGAGTAGAATTGCAACGTGGCAATGAACGTGCCAGTATTTACACTTGTGATTTATCTCATGATTATGTATCAATTAATGCTGATTATCGAAGCTAATTTATAAACTTATATATTTTCCGGCAGACTATATATATTCATAAAATAGTCTGCAGGAAAATTTTTTATAAAACTTAATATGAAAAAATACTTAAACTTTATATGGCGTTACACTCGTGCCTTTGCTCTGATTTATCTATGTTTATACATAGGTAAATTTTCTTCAAACTTCATTGCTTTGCCCGATAGCATTATCGGCATGATGGTGTTATTTTTTATGTTAGTTTTCAGGATTATTCCAGAACATTGGGTAGCTCCTGCATGTGATGTATTAATGCGTTATATGGTTTTATTATTTATTCCTATCTGTGTTGGTGTAATGGTAAACTACCCTGCGATTGAAAGTGCCCTATTACCATTATCAATAGCATGTATCATAAGCTCCATTTTGATTATGATAATCGTTGGTAATGGTATTCAGTGGTATGAACGCCACACTTTAATTCTTCGTTTAAGAAAATGGCAAGGAATACGTAAGGAGAAAAAACAATCATGATAAATCCAGACTTATATTGGTCATTACCACTAACTATATGTGTTTATTTTATAATGAGAAAAATCTGTTCTCACTATAAAAAAGCAATTTTTAATCCACTATTATTTTCATTAATTACAATTATTCCAATTTTATTAATATTTGATATTCCGTATGAGCGTTATTTTAGAGGCAGTATGCCTATTCATGAATTATTACAAATAGGTGTAGTCGCCCTATCATTTCCATTGTATAAACAACTACCGGATATAATCAAACGTTGGAAAATTTTAATTAGTATTTGTTGTATTGCAAGTACAATTGCTATGATTAGTGGAGTAGCAATTGCCATGATTATGGGTGCTGATAAAACAATTGCAGCATCTATTTTGCCCAAATCGGTTACCACACCAATTGCATTAGTTGTAACTCGTGAGGTTGGCGGAATTGAAGCGATTGCAGCTGTATGCGTTCTTTTTGTAGGAATAATGGGAGCGATATTCGGACACGGATTATTAAACCTGTTCCACATAAAGAGCAAAAGTGCACGCGGCATGGCAATGGGTGCGGTATCACATGTAATCGGTACTGCACGCTGTAATGATGTAGATCAAGAAGAAGGTGCTTTCTCATCATTAGCACTGATTTTATGTGGAGTTTTTACAGCACTGAGTGCACCGACTATATTTAACCTAATTATGAAATGGTGGAATCTATGACACGACAAATCACTTACACTGCATTTCAAATGCGTAAAGCCGAAGAAGATGCTGTAAAACGTGGAATCCCATTAATTCAATTAATGGAAAATGCTGGCAGAAGTGCAGCTTTTGAAATTATGCGAGAATTGCCAACAATCCAACAAGGTTTAATGATTTGCGGTAGTGGAAACAATGCCGGAGATGCTTTGGTAATGGCACGCATCTTATCAGAATACGGAGTCTCTTCTGATGTAGTTTTTATGTTGGATAAAAAATTAAGCGATTTGAGCCAAGAAAATCTCAACAAACTACCGCAAACAATTCGTATCTTAAAACCAGAACAAATAAACCTTTCAGAATATGATTTTTTTGTTGATGCTGTATTTGGCACTGGTTTCAAAAGAGAATTACCAGAAAATATCGCTAATTTATTCAAGCAAATAAACCAGATTACCGCAATTCGTTTAGCATTAGATGTGCCATCAGGATTAAATTGCGATACTGGCGAAGCCGCACCAGACACTTTCAGAGCACAAATTACATACGCTTTTGGCGGATTAAAGCCTGCTCATATCATGCCTAATGCTTCGGTTTATTGTGGAGATATTACCTGTTTAGACATTGGAATTTTTGCATAAGTTTTAAAAAATAAATGCTATGGACGAACAGAACATTTTTCCTAATCAAGACGAACAAAGTAAACTACCTGACGATATTGCCTATAAAACAGAACAAGAAAATAGCAAAAAATTTCCCATAGTCAGTACGCTGTTGTCGCTTTTGTTTATGCCCTTGACATTTATATCTTTATATCAAAGAAAAATAGATGACGCTCTATTCGCATTTATGGTTGTTGTTTTATGCATTATTGTTCCACCAATGTTAGAAAGAAAAGAATTAAGCTCTCATCGGATAATAATATTACTCGTATATTCATGTATTTGCATTTTAATTTATGTAATTATGACGCTTATTCATTTTTTAGAATCTATCTTTAGAGCAGCTTGTTGTTAAAGATAAATAGATTTACCAATGGAAACTTCTAAAAAATTTCCGGCAGACTTTTGGAATAAAATTTGAAAGGAAAGTAACCTTCAATAGAGTTTTGCAAAGGTTTCAAACTATAATTTATACGCAATGTCATATCATGTAAAATACAAATAGCATTTACAAAGAAAGAAAATATCATGCCAATTACTGCTGTTATAATCTCTGCCATATTTTTAGTAGGAATATTAGTTCTTGCCATAACTCACCCCAAT
>JAFWUA010000040.1 GCA_017518785.1 Neisseriaceae bacterium | reverse complement strand
GTAATACAGTTAGATTGTCGCAACCTAAAATAGATATTTGTTCTAAACTCGATGCTAATCGTAAAATGCTATCTGGAAAATCGGTAAGTGATTTGCATTCACTTAAATGTAGTTGTTTTAAGCTAACTAAACGTCCGATGGATTCTGGTAAGGCAGTCAAATTGCGACACCCCCACAAGGAAAGTTGTTCCAAATTTGGTAATTGGCATAAGTTTTCTGGTAGTGCTGTCAGGGATTTACACCAGCTTAAATTCAATGTGGTCAATAGATTTAGCTGCCCAATTGTATCTGGCAATGACGAAAGTTTATAGCATTCACTTAAATTTAGTTGTTTGAGACGAGACAATTGTCCGATGCCGTCTGGCAGGGTTTCTAACATGGGACATGCTTTTAGGTCGAGAATTTCTAAATTAGCTAATTGTCCTATGTTTTCCGGCAGTGCTTGTAACTTTTTGCATTCTTTTAGATTTAAGTGTTTTAGTCGATATAATTTCTCAATATCTTCTGGTATATCAGTGAGATTAAAGCAACGACTTAAATTAAGAGTTTCTAAATTTACCAATTGAGCAATGAGTGGGGTGAGCGATGTTAAATTATTGCTGAAATTCAAATTCAACTCTTCTAATTGTGGCAATTGGATAATGAAGTTTTCTAATACCTTTTTTTCGTCATCATTGGCACATAAGGATAGACTTTTAAGAGAGGTTAATCTATCCAAGTTATCAGGACAAGTTGCAAGTTTCTCACAGCCACTTAAATCAAGTGTTCGTAAGTTTGTTAATTCGCCAATACAATTTGGTAAGTGAATAAGTTTGTTGCTACCGCTTAAATCTAAATTTTCAATGTTAGGTAATAGATGACAAAGATTGGTTAGTAATTCTATGCGGTCATCACCAACGGAGAGTTTTAGGGTTGTGAGTTTTTTTAGTTTTCCGATGGATTCTGGAAGAATTGTAAGTTCATCACATCGTTTTAAGTCTAATTGTTCGAGATTTGGGAATGGAAATTTTGTATTATCAAGTAGTTCTGACAATCCTTGATTGTCTGCTGATGACAATTTTAGAATTTTTAATTCATCTAACGTGCCAAATTCTTCGACCAATTTTAGTAGTTTTTCGCAACTAATACTCAATGATTCGCACGGATATTGCTTGTTATTATTGACCATGATAAACCTTCTTTGATGTTAAGTTGAAACACGCACACAATCCAGTCCAATTCTATCATATATAATTGCTTTGATGATACTCCTACAAAACTCGTCATTCTGAATTTCACGAAGTGAAATGAAGAATCTAACTTATTGTTTATAAAGATTCTTCGCTACGCTCAGAATGACGAGTAATAGAAAAAATCGAGTTTTGCAGGAATCTCTTGATAGGTTGCTTTAATTCGTTTTGTAAATAATTTTTTACAGCCAAAGCATTTTCATAGTTATCAACTTTACTTAAATAGTCAGAAGCTTTGGCAACACTTTGTGCAATCAATGTAGATGATTGTTTTGAAACCTCAACGCTCAAATCAACTTCAGTCTGAACTTTTTTAGTGTCAAAGTTATTATCGAGTCTGCCGGAAAGGTTTTGATGGTTTTCCAAAGTTATATCGGTTAATAGTTTCTTCTGCCGATTTACCAGTTAAAGCTTGTTGTTTGGCTGTATCACGAATGGTGATATTTGCAGTGTTGATACCAGCTTTTGTTATAGATGCTTGGTTTTCCTTATCTTTGCCATAACCAGTGCCACTGGTGCCAATCGAAAAGCCTTCACCTTTATATTCAGCTTTATTTGCTAAATCTGCAAATGTTATTGTGCCTGTTTCAAAGCGATTTTTGCCGTTTTGTTCTGCATTTGCGGTTGATGTGATTAGTCCGCCGTTTAGGTGAGTGTTGTCTTTGATATTAATTTGATAACCGTCATCGCCAGCAAATATGCCACTTTGCTCATTAATCGATTGGTAGTTTGCTTTGATTTTACTTGCACTCACATTTCCACCAGCACTGGCACCATAGCCGATGGTGAAATCAACAGAAGCATTGAACTGATTTGAGTTGTAGTTCATGGCGTTTTGAACAGTTTCGATATTAAGTTTTTGAGCATCGATTTTAACGCCTTTGCCTAATATTTGTCCGCCATTGATATTTAATTCTTTTCCGGCAGATATATTAGTTTGACCTGTGCTACTGCCCACATAACTATTGCGGTAGTTGATATTATCGCCATTAGCGTTGCCTTTTCCATATTCACCTTCGGCTGTAACGCCAATACTTGCTCCATTACCATTAAATGAAATAGTAGCACCAACTGCGGCGTGTATGTTTTCAAAATTATTGTGTTCTTTTCCTATTTCTTTTGCAGCTTTGATATTTACATCTTTTGCCGCAGTTAAGTCGGTTAGAAGTCTGCCGGAAAGATTGAATAAGGCAACTTGAAAGCGTTTATCCTTACTTGATTTGCCGTTATTGTGAGCAGTTTCTGCCACAACAGCCATTAAGCCTGTGTTGCGGTTGAAGATTACTTTGTGTAGGCGATTGTTCATTTTAGGGCTTATCTATTGATCAAATGTTTTATGTTTCAGGTTGCTTGAAATTTTGATTAAACGCGTGGGCAACAAAGCTGCCCACCTTACGCTTGCTTTGTTATTTATTTACGT
>JAFWUA010000039.1 GCA_017518785.1 Neisseriaceae bacterium | reverse complement strand
TTAACTCGTTTGGAAGATGGTGATGAAATTCGTCCGCTAATGGATATTTTGGGTGGATTAGAAGTATCGTTAATCATAGTTGCTAACGATTTGCCGATTCCGCAAGTATTACGTGATTATTGTAATACGCATAACGTTCCACTAATTTCATCAAAAATGGAAAGTCCATATTTAATGGACGTTTTACGCATTTATTTGCAACACGCTTTGGCTGCTTCGGTAGTGAAACACGGAGTATTTTTGGACGTGTTTGAGGTTGGTGTTTTGTTAATGGGACAATCAGGTTTGGGTAAAAGTGAATTAGCTTTGGAGTTATTATCTCGTGGACATCGTTTGGTAGCAGATGATGCTGTGGAATTATTTCGTACAGCACCGGAGCGTTTGGAAGGTCAATGCCCTACTGTATTGCGTGGTTTTTTAGAAGTACGTGGTGTGGGAATATTGAATATTCGTAAAATATTTGGCGAAACATCAGTACGTCTGAAAAAGCATCTACAATTGATTATTAACCTTGTTCCGGCAGACGATGATTATATGAAAACTCTCGATCGTTTGAACATTCGTGCAGAGCGTGAAGAAATACTCAATGTTGGAGTACGTAAGATTACAATTCCTGTTGCTATTGGACGAAACTTGGCAGTATTGGTCGAAGCAGCAGTGCAGAATTTTATAATGCAATTGCGTGGTATAGACAGTACTCAGGAGTTTTTAGATCGTCATACTGCTGCAATGAAAGAGGAACGCTTGAAAGATGAAACTGATACTGATTAGTGGATTATCTGGTTCTGGAAAATCTGTCGCCTTGAAAGTATTAGAAGACGACGGTTTTTTTTGTGTAGATAATTTGCCACCACTTTTATTACCTGAATTAGCAAAATGGCATGAAACTCATAATTCAAGTTTAAAATTAGCTGTAAGTATAGATTCGCGTTTGGGAATTGATATATCGCGTTTTGACCGTTTAATGGCATTAGCACAAATGGCACAAATTCAGGTGAGAATATTATTTTTAGATACACGTGATGATGTATTAATTAGACGTTTTTCACAAACACGTCGTCCACATCCTTTGGCAAAAAATAAAGTAACTTTGGAAGAAGCAATTCAAAATGAAAGAGAAATGTTAGGACTATTACGAGAAAATGCCTATGTTGTAGATACAACACATCTTTCAGCTAATCAATTACGTTCGATTATTCGCGATTGGGCTCAAATTGAAATATCAAAATTTACAATTACTTTTGAATCATTTGGTTTTAAATATGGCATTCCATTAGATGCTGATTTTGTTTTTGATGTACGTAGTCTTCCAAATCCTTATTATGATGACAATTTACGTTCTCTTAACGGTAATGATGCGGAAATAAAACAATTTTTTGCATTAACAGATGATGCCAATAATTTAATCAATGATATTGCTGCTTTTTTAAAACGCCGTATTCAGGAAATGCGTCAACATAAAAATCATCTAAATGTATCAATTGGTTGTACCGGTGGTCAGCATCGTTCTGTTTTTGTTGCTGCTTCTTTGGCTAAATACTTTCAAGATGATTATTCTGTTTTATTACGTCATCGTCAATTATTTGAAAGGGAAAAATTGTGAGTATACAATGGTTTCCAGGTCATATGAATAAGGCAAAAAAAGCCATTAGTGAACGTGCTAAAAATATCGATATTTTAATTGAAGTATTAGATGCACGCTTGCCTGCTTCGAGTATTAGTCCGCTATTAGCAAAAAATATACGTAATATTCCTTGTTTGAAAATACTCAATAAAGCAGATTTAGCTGATGATAAACGTACTTTGCAATGGATTGAATATTTCAAACAGCAAAATATTACTGATGCAATTGCCACAGTTTCCCATGAAAAATCAAATTGTGCAAAAATTATTAAAGTCTGCCGGAATATGATTCCACATCGTAAAGGATTAGAAAAACCATTACGTGCAATGATTTGTGGCGTACCAAATGTTGGTAAATCAACTCTTATTAACGGAATGCTTGGTAAAAAATCAGCTAAAACAGGTAATGAACCTGGTATTACCAAAGCAGAACAAAGACTTATCTTATCAGATGATTTTTGGTTATATGACACTCCTGGAATGTTATGGCAGAAAATAATCGTTCCTGAAAGTGGATATAATTTAGCAATTGCAGGAAGTGTTGGACGTAACGCATTAGATGAAGAGGAAGTTGCACTATATTTAATATCATATTTAAAAATAAATTATTTGGAATTATTACAAAAACGTTATAGCATTGATAACTTAAATGAAAATAATCATGATGATGAGTGGTTAAATTCAATTGCAATTCGGCGTGGAGCCTTATTATCTGGTAGGCGTTATGATACACAAAAAGCTGCAGAAATTGTATTGCAAGATTTTCGTTCAGGAGCAATAGGGCGTATTACTTTGGAAGTTCCTGACGAATGGATTAAATGGTATAAAATAGCCAAAGAAATAGAAATTCAAAAACAACAACAGAAAGCAATGCAAAAAACAAATTACAATTAAACACCAATAGTCTGCCGGAAAATAAATATACTTTTCCGGCAGACTTAAAAACTTATTAATCTAATATGGACGAATTTTCTTTTATTAAAAATTATTTACCAAATTATAAACCAGATAGTGAATTACTATGTGGTATAGGTGATGATGCAGCTATTTTAAGACCTCAACAAGGTTTTGATTGGCATATTTCTACGGATATGTTAGTTGCTGGCAGACATTTTTTTTCAGATATATCAGCAGATGATTTAGCATATAAAATTTTAGCAGTTAATGTATCAGATATGGCTGCTATGGGTGCTATTCCTAAATATATTTTATTATCATCAGCACTGCCGGAATTAAATAAGTTATGGTTAAATAAATTTCAAAAATCTTTATTGCAAACATTGGAAGAATATTCAATTAAACTTATTGGTGGAGATACTGTAAAAGGAGATTATGTTTTTAATATAACAATTATTGGACAAACTCCATCAGGACAAGCATTAAAAAGAAATGGTGCACAAGTTGGTGATGATATTTGGGTTTCAGGAAAAATAGGATTAGCTGCTGCTGGATTATATTTTGAAGAACAATGTAGAAAAAAATCTTGTGGATTAAAATATATATTAGATAATAAAGTAAGTCTGCCGGAAAGTATATGTAATTTTTCACAAGATACCATATCAATATGTTTGGATAAATTATTGCGTCCTACACCACGTGTTAAATTGGGAGTATCATTATTAAATATTGCCCATAGTGCTTTGGATATTTCCGATGGTTTATTGCAGGATTTGAGTCATATTTTAGAAAGTTCTAATGTATCTGCTATTATTGATATAAATAAGATTCCATCATTATATGATTTGTCGTTATCTGATAAATATCAACAATGGATTTTATCTGGTGGTGATGATTATGAATTAATTTTTACTGCCGCACCTGATAATGAAGAACACATAAAAAGTATATCACAAATAGCCAATATTGAAGTTGCAAAAATAGGTAAAATTATAGATAGGGACGGTAATTTTTTATATAAAGTATTTGATAATAAAAATGGTCATGAAATAAAACAAATTTACACAGGGTTTAATCATTTTTTATAATATGTGAGAATTTAGTAATGAAGCCGAATTTTTTATGGTTATGTAAAAATCCAATATGTCTTTAGCTTTTGGTTTTGGTTCAGGATTATCCCCCAAGGCACCTGGTACAGTGGGAACATTAGTAGCAATTCCATTATCATTATTATGGTTAATATTTGGTTTTCCGGTGTGGTCATTAATTATTTGGGGAATAGTTTTATTTCCAATTGGTGTTTTTATCTGTAATCATACGGAAAAAAAGTTGGGAGTGCACGATTACGGTGGCATTGTTTTTGATGAAATTGGTGCTATGATAATGATTTTAGGAATTGTGCCTTTTGAATGGTTATGGTGGTTAATTGCTTTTACTTTGTTTCGTTTTTTTGACGCTCTTAAACCATTTCCAATTAACTGGTTTGATAAAAGAGTAGAGGGTGGTTTGGGAGTAATGTTAGATGATTATATTGCCGGATTTTTATGTATGGCTATTTTGTATTTAATTAGTTTTGCTGTGTAGTAAGTATATTATTAAAAAGTCTGCCGGAAAGATTATAAAAACTTTTTCCGGCAGACTTTTTTTATAATTGATTAGAAAATTCACTTTGTGTATCAGTAATTTTGGTTGTGCCATCACACACATCAACAACCAAAAACCGAACTCGATGTAGGTTATAAGCACAACAACAAGTTCGGTTTATTTTTACGCCACAATATTAGAGAACGTTGATATTGGTATCAATCCACAAGTCGTAGTATGGGTTGTAGTTATCACCCATATTACTTATGTGGGTGTATTGCCGATAAGCGTGATTATCTGGGTGATAGTTACTTATTTGAGGTTCATAACCATCTTGAAGTATCCACTCTTCGCTTAAAGTAAATTTAGCAAGTGGGGTACCAGCTGATGCTCCTGTATTTGCTGACAAATGCAATGCCTTTAAGCCTTGTGCTTCTGCTTGGGACTGATTAAATATGCCATTAACAAAGTTAGCATTTATATTTTCAACAATATTTTCAAAGGTGAGATTTTGTACGGTACAGAGGCTATTACTACGAGAAATATCGCCATCAATAACAATATTCTCAAATCCTCTAATACCATTCATATCCAAATTGCCACCAATTATTGAGTCCATACTGTCGTATCCTGCACCACCATTAATTGTGGTATTTGTATCAAAGTTGTAGGTATTAAAGATTATTTCGTCATTACCATCACCCATATTTACAGTGGCATATTTAACATTTCCCATCATAAATAGACGATCATCACCAGTGCTCATGTTGATATTTACATTTGCGGTTTCTGAGCCTTTAATTTCTTGTGTAACATACAGGAAGTCATTACCAGAAGCCATATTGATTTGAGTACCTGCGTTAATATTAGCATCAGTTACCAAGATATCGTTGCCATCACCCATAGAAACTGTCACCGATGATGCATCGGTGCCACCAATATCACCAGCAACATAAACCATATCATCTTTGGTAGTACCAATACCATTTGCAATACTTTGTGTGGCAATGTTTTCGTACTCTTGAGGAGTTGCAAGATTATGATTGCTTTGATTAAATGTAAAACTTTCGCTATCATTAATTCTTATTTCGTATGTATTCCATAAGCCTTTTAGTATATGAGAATCATCTAATACAGCGTTTCTGTTGTTATATGGGGGAGCAATATTCGCTCCATCATAATAGCGATTATCCGTACTAGATAAATATCTACCTGCTATTTTGTTGTTGATATAAAGGTCGTATTTTTCTCCTGGTACTATTGGTGCATCAAATACATATTGATACTCCACTGCCTTATAGTTACCAGGACCATCGTAGTGTTGTGCTTGGAGTATTTTAATAGTACTCGCGAATTGCATAACGT
This sequence comes from Neisseriaceae bacterium, assembly GCA_017518785.1. Lineage (GTDB taxonomy): Bacteria > Pseudomonadota > Gammaproteobacteria > Burkholderiales > Neisseriaceae > RGIG9985. The sequence goes on along the minus strand of JAFWUA010000039.1, from coordinate 3,289 downwards.
TGCTCACGTTGTAATATTCAATAAGCCATACATTTGGTCTAAGTGAAAGTTTCATATTGTTGATGCTATATTGATGTGATATATACTGCACATCAGGCATAGTATCACCATCTAAATCTTTCAAATATTCATAGTCTTTGTTATGTGTTAATGAAACAGTACGAACAACATTATTAGCATTATCAAGCAACTCAATTTTTACATCTTGGGCTGCTACTATTTCACCGTCTTTTAGCATAAATTTATCATTACTATCTCCTTGTGCGGTTGCTGTGCCACTTTCATAACCATTTGACCAACGATATTTTTGACCAGCAATTAATCCATTAATGGTAATAGTGCCATCAGAAGTAATACCGTCTTTTATGCCACCAATATCATTGAAGGTAAGTTTTATTAATTCAGAATCATACCAACCATCAGACAATATTATAGTTTTTACATTGCCAGCTGCATCTTCAAGTAAGAAAGCTATATCTTTGCTTTTAATAGTATTGTAATAATCATTAAAATCAAATTCTAATATTTCGAAGCCTAGTACAGATGATGGTCCGTTACCAGCAATGTTATGTTGTTTTGATACGATTGGAGTGGCATCATTAATTGGTTTGCCATTTGCACCAATATCATTTGCATAATAAAGTTCAAGCTTATATATCATACCACCATCGCCATTGTAATCTTCTCCACCGCTGGCTATGCCATTTAAATCAGTACCAGAATAGGTTGTTTTGATTTTATATTTAGGCTGATATTTATATGTCTCATTATCATAAATATCGGGAGACTTGGAATCATAGTAAAAGGTAAGTTCTTTTTCTGTTCCAGCAATCGGATTACCAGCACTATCTGCAAGTGCTACTTTTACAGTTCTTAAACCATTTGCTGAATTGTAAGCTTCAAAGGTATTGCCACTTCCATTGTTCCACCGAGTGTTATAACCATTTGTGTAAACCCATTTTTTACCTTCAACTCCTGATACATGAACAATATTATTGTTTGTAATAAAATCTGTATTTGAATATCCAGTATCGTCTTTAAGTTCTAATTTAATACCATCGACTACATCTTGTGTTAATGGTACAAAAAATGGATTACTGCTACCGATATTTTTGGCAATATCCTCTGCAACTGCAATAATTGTCTCACCTTGATATTTGGGATTGTTAGCAATAGATGCAAAATCAAAATTGCCACTATCATCTGGTTTTATTTCTGCAATAGCTGCTCTATGAGGTAGCGGTTTACCGTCTGTACCAATATTGGATTGAAGATAAAGTTTAACTGTTGCATTTTCGCTAACTGTACCGGTTAAATCATTGTTTAGAGTAATTTCAGGTGCAATCAAGTCAACACTATAATGATCAATTTCGATAGATGCAGAAGTGGTTTGTCCTGACTTATTGATAGTTGCAGTAAGTATTCTATCGCTTTCATCTAAATCAGCTATTTCTTTGAGTGTAAAATTAAACCTATATTCATTTGGATTTGAAGAAGAAACCCGATTTTTATTACTTGCTACAACATTTCCAAGCTTGAAAGAGATTTCACTTACAGAATGGTCGGGAGTGTTTTCTAACACTACTTTAAATTGTACCATTGCATTGGGGGACTTGTTATATTCTTCAATATTTATGATATTGTCATCACCCAATAGAGACAGATAATCAACAAAATCCACCGATTTAATCACAAATGACGAAGAAGCAGAGTCTTTTGTAACGATTGCAGTACCATTGACAAAACTACTATTTCCGGCAGTGTCGGTAATCGTTGCTGTAATTGGGAAGGTTTGTTCGTAAGTTGTTGAACTTATATTTTCTTTTTCAACCGTAAACTTACCATCGCTACCCACTGTAACCCCTGGCAAATCAGTGCCATCAAATTTAACTACAACCGATGCACCAGCCTCGCCAGTACCGTTAATTATTACTTTTTCGGCAGACTTATCGTGAGTTGTATCGGTAATTGCAACAGTTGGTGCAACTAAATCAACTGTGTAATCTAAAATAATGCTATTTGAAGTTTTACCATTAACAGTTGTTGTAACGTTTTTATCGGTTAAGTTTGCTAAATCAGATGTGGCAACGGTTATGGTAAATGTTTTGCCATCTGCATCTGTGATAACATTTGCATTATCAATACCAATAGAGCCAATTTTGAAAGTAGGAGTAGATGCATGTTTATCCTGCATCACTACTTTAATTGTAGCGTTTTTACCAGTAGCTGCTTCTTCAATATTGATTATATTATCATCTCCAATACCATTAATAATTTCTACCATTGCAATGGTCGGGATAGGGTCTGCCGGAACAGTTACCGTGCTATTGGTGGACGCAGTATTTCCTGCAATATCAGTAATTTGGGCTGCGATATTAAATGTTTGGTCAGAACCTGTTTGATCAATGGAGTAGAAGAAAGTAAATAAGCCATCATCATTTTCAATGGTAAAGACTTCTTTGTTATGTGTTCCAATAGCAAGCTCAACAGTTGCACCTTTTTCGCCTTTTCCTTTTATAACAATGTTTCCGGCAGACTCATCGTAGGTGGCATCAGTTATTTCAATAGTAGTTTTAGTATCCAATCTGAATGTTAATTCTACTGGTGTAAGACCATCAATCAGATCACCATTTTTAATGCGTGTAACTTGAACCGTGTAATCGTTATCGTTGTAACCATTATCACTATGAATGTCGTTAATGATATTAATTCCAGGAGTTGCAGTAGCAGTAATCCAATTACCATCGTTGATTTTATATGCCCATTCATCAGAGGCATTAAGTCCCTCAACATCGATTTGAGCATTTTGGGTAATACCATCATCTTTATTGGTATCTTCGTGAAGTTTTACGGTAATACCTTCATTTGTAATATCTGAATCGCTATCGGAATCTGAATCGCTATCGGCATCTGAATCGCTATCGGCATCTGAATCGCTATCGGAATCTGAATCGCTGTCGGAATCTGAATCGCTATCGGAATCTGAATCGCTATCGGAATCGGAATCGCTATCGGAATCGGAATCTGAATCGCTGTCGGAATCCGAATCGCTATCGGAATCCGAATCACTATCGGAATCCGAATCGCTATCGGAATCCGAATCGCTATCGGAATCTGAATCACTATCGGAATCTGAATCGCTATCAGAGTCGGAATCGCTATCGGAATCTGAATCACTGTCGGAATCGGAATCACTGTCGGAATCGGAATCACTGTCGGAATCGGAATCACTGTCGGAATCGGAATCACTGTCGGAATCGGAATCACTGTCGGAATCGGAATCACTGTC
>JAFWUA010000038.1 GCA_017518785.1 Neisseriaceae bacterium | reverse complement strand
GCCGGAATAAAGTCTGCCGGAATAAAGTCTGAAACCTTTGCAAAACCCATCATTAGAGACTCCTGCAAAACTCGTCATTCTGAATTTCACGAAGTGAAATGAAGAATCTAACTTGTTGTTTATAAAGATTCTTCGCTACGCTCAGAATGACGAGTAATAGAAAAAATCGAGTTTTGCAGGAGTCTCCATTAGTAAATTTGTAGCAGGAAAACAAAGAATATTAACTTGTTGTTTTTATAAAATATTCCTCGCTTACGCTCAAAATGACGAACTACTAAAAACATGGTTTTGCAAAGGTTTCAGTCTGCCGGAAATAAATTAACTAAAAAAATCTTAATTATCTTTATCTAAATGATAAATGCGAGTTACCGCATCAATTAGACCTATATCTATTGAATTTGAAGGATTGAGAGCTTTGGTTGGATGATGTAGCAGTTTATTAGTAAGCTGAACCGATAACTGTTCCAACACATCTTCCGGAGAGTCTCCACGTGCAAGCCGCCTCATAGCATTGGAAAGTACATATTGACGTGCCTTTTCACCATCATCACGCAGATGACGAATCAATGGTACAGTAGCACGAGCACGTTGCCATTGAATATATTCTGCAACATGTTTATCAATCAATTTTTCCGCTTGTGCTGCTGCTTTTTGGCGTGCCTCCTTGCCCATATTAACAATATCTGTCATATCATCAACTGTATATAAAAAAGCATTTGATAATTCAGATACTTGATACTCTATATCACGTGGTACGGCAAGATCTAAAATAAACATTGGCTTGTTACGGCGTTTTTTCAATGCAGTTTCAACAATTCCTTTTCCAACAATTGGCAATTGACTGGCAGTAGAAGAAATAACCACATCATAACGATACATAATATCCGGCAGTGCTGGCAGTAAAAACACTTCTGCCCCACAGTTTAATTTTTTCGATAAACGCCCTGCACGTTCCAAAGTACGATTGGCAATGCCGATATTTTTTGGATTACGTGATGCAAAACAAGTTGCCATCAGCTCAATCATCTCGCCTGCACCAATAAACAACACGTTTAATTCTTCGATTGATGGGAAAATTTGCTCTGCCAATTTCACCGAAGCTGTTGCCATAGATACCGATTGTCCGCCAACATCGGTATGCGTTCTAACATCTTTGGCAACCGACAAGGTTCGCTGAAACAGCATATTTAACATTGAATCCAAAGTACCACACTCTTGTGCTACACGCACAGCGTCTTTTAGTTGACCCAATATTTGTGGCTCGCCTAACACCATCGAATTTAAGCCACATGACACTCGAAAAGCATGACGCACGGTTTCTTCATCATTGTAAATATAAAGATAAGGACGAATTTCACTCTCTGGAATATTATGAAAAGAAGACATCCAGTGAATGATATTTTGAGAATCCCCTACTGCATAAATTTCGGTACGATTGCAAGTAGATAGAATCAGTGCTTCATCTATTTTAGGATCACCCATCAAAGACACCGATGCCTGTGGCAATACTTCCGATGCAATTGCCAATTTTTCGCGAATACTAACCGGTGCTGTTTGATGATTTAGACCGACAATCGTCAATGACATAATAATTGAAAAAAACAACAAAAAAACAGCCGATATTATAACGCAAAGCAATCAAGATTGCTTGGGTGTTGCTTTGCAAAAATTATTATTCCAAATTTTATAACAACTTATTGAAAATAATGCAAAATTAGTATATATGAGGTGAGTTTAAAGTTGTAGTAACACTTCAAATCGAAAATATAACAAGTAGAAAGGCTACGATTTCGAGAATAAGCACAACGAAAAAATGTGCTACAGATAATAATTTTGCAGGAGTTTTTTTATTGTTTTAATACTAACATATTATTAAATAACTAAATTTCAGGCAGACTTACTATTTTCAATTTAGTATAAGTCTGCCGGAAAATTATAAAAATAATTTAAATAAATCAACCTTTTTCACGCCGTAAAATAGCTAATTGACGGCGACTAATTGGCAAAATTTCATCACTATCTGCAATTTTTGCACCCCAACGCACATTTTCATCATCATCATCACTACTCAAACGCACAATGCTATGCAGTGCATGACGCATTACCAAAGTATTACGATGAATACGCAAAACCTTATCACCCAAGACTTCTTCCCAATAAATCAAAGTTTTCAATAATTCATATACTTGACCATCGTATGTATGTAGCCAAACTGATTTTTGATCAGCCATAAGATAGGTTACCTTCTGCCAAGGTATGCGTAACATTTTGTCATGATTGATAATATTGAAATAATCAATTTCTTGGTGAGAATCATTACTATCTTTGGATTGAATCCTCATTAATGCATCTTTAAGACGACTTAATTTAATCGGTTTGAGTAGATAATCGGTGGCAGCTAAATCAAATGCTTTGAGTGCATGCTCTTCGTGGGCAGTGGTAAAAATCACCGCAGGCATAACATTAGCAGTATGAGTTAGTTTTTCAACAAAAAGTAGACCGTCCATTTCCGGCAGATTTATATCAACAAAAACTATATCTGCACTATGATTTTTGAACCACTCCAATGCCAAAGAAGCTTGTTGAAATGTTGCTAATAAGGTTATATTACAATCATTTAATAAAATGCGTAAACGTTCTGATGCAAGAATTTCATCTTCT
>JAFWUA010000037.1 GCA_017518785.1 Neisseriaceae bacterium | reverse complement strand
ACTTTCCGGCAGACTTTTTTGAAAGATATTATTTAGTACAATATTCAAGTATTAGCATCTTTAATATCAAGATGATAGAATTAGCATGGTTTAGATTTTTAAAATAAAATTAATATGTTAAATAGAATATTGAGTAAGATTTTATTTTTTATAGCATTATTTATATCAGGCATTTCATTTGCGGCTGTTGATCCATCTGATTTGCTTGAACCATTAGAAGCTTTTGCACCCCAAATAGTTGTGAGTGATAAAAATACCGTTGTGCAATTTACAATTGCTGATGGTTACTATCTTTATCGTAGCAAAACATCGATTTTGACTACTCCTGAAAATGTTTTTGGAGAAGCACAGTTTTCACCTGGTGAAGTCAAAGAAGACAAGTTCTTTGGTAAGCAAGAGATTTATCGCAATAGTGCACAAATTACCTTGCCAAATAGTGTTGAACTTCCGATTCCAACTGTGGTTAATATTACATTTCAAGGGTGTGCTGATGTTGGTATTTGCTATCCACCTCATAATGTTACTTTTACCATTAAGGGAACAGGAGTTTTTCAGCCGGATAATGCGATGAAAAAGAAAAAACGTACATCACTATTTTTTTCGCAAGACAATTCCCCTGATACAAATGATAATTCATTGTCAGAACGCACCCTGTTGGGTGCTAATTTATTAGCTTTTTTTGTGGCAGGAGTTGTGTTAAGTTTTTCTGCATGTATGTATCCGCTGTTGCCGATTGTATCCGCAACGGTATTGGGAAAAGAGAAGTTAAGTAAAAAACGTGCACTATTATTATCTTTCTCGTATGTGCAAGGTCTGGCTTTGACTTATACCGTTGTAGGAGTGATTGCTGCATTAACTGGTTCTTTATTAACCGTTTGGTTGCAAAGACCTGTGGTTATTTTAACTGCTGCATTTTTATTAGTTGTTTTGGCTTTGTCTATGTTTGGTTGGTTTCAGATACAAATGCCATCATCAATTCAACAGTTCTTTTCCGAAAAATCTAATCGTCATCAAGGTGGCAAAATAATTGCCGTATTTTTGATGGGTATATTTTCTGCACTTATTATCGGACCTTGTGCAGCACCGCCCTTGATGTTTGTATTAGGATATATTGGACAAAGTGGTGATATTTTATTGGGTGCTTCAACTTTATATGTTTTAGCATTGGGTTTGGGGTTGCCGTTGATGGCGGTGTCAGTGTTCGGTGCACATTTTTTGCCACGTGCGGGAGCTTGGATGCGTGCTGTTCAAGTGTTCTTCGGTTGTTTATTATTGAGTGCAGCAGTATTTATTGCTACGCCATTTTTACCAAGAGAAGTGATAATTGCATGTTATGCCATGATTTTTTTAATTCCTGGCGGTTGGCTGTTAGCACGTTTCCAAAAGTTTTCCGGCAGACTTAAAACCTTATCTTTAATGCTTGGTAGTATATTGATAGTATTAGGTTTTTCTATATCTTATATCGCAGTTGCGTATGATGATTCGCTATTGCATAGGAGTTTGCATCTACCTAAAAAAACACAACAAATCACCCATAAAGTTTTTACTACCAAAAGTGAATTAGAGGAAGCAATTGAACTTGCATTTTCCTCGAAAAAAGAAGAAGTGGTGTTGGTTGATTTTTATGCGGATTGGTGTGTATCTTGTCGAGAAATGGCAGATAGTACTCTTAAAGAAGATATTGTTTGGCAATATATTGATAAAGAACGTTTTTTTACATTTGATGTAACTCTCAACACCGATGATCAACAAGATGTTTTGCGTGAATATGGCTTGTTTGGACCACCTGGTTTGTTTGTATTAACTAATCCTAACAATCATGGTAAGCCTTTGATTGGTTTTGTAAAATCACAAGATTTAATCGATTGGGTTAAACAACAAAAGTCTGCCGGAAAAGATAATTGAACATACCACCCAAACAAGGTTTCTTGAAATTAAACCTTGTTTGGGGGGTATTTTGCGTAAGGTCATTTATTTGCTTTTTTGAACACCATAAAAATCATCATACAATTTTTTTAATTGTTCGTTAATATCATCTTTATCAAACGATTTGGGGTCGAAGTCAGAAAAGTCCTGCATTAAATCATCATCAAATTCGTAATCACGGTCGTATTCTTTACCTTGAATGGCTTTTTTGAACTCTTGATACGCATCTGCTCCACCAATATCTTCTAACGGACAAGCATTGTTACCTGTTAAACATACAATCGGACACGGCAATGGTTTTTCTAGCGTGTATTTGTCGTCTTCTAATGTAATGGTGTGTTGCCAGTCATCGCCAAAATCATAATAATGTTTGAGTATGGGTTCTTTGGCATGCAAAACTTGCGACAGCGTAAAATCTTGAGCGTTTTTATCGTCATCCTCCATCAAATTATCATCATCATCAAACCATTCGTTTTCCACACGATACCAAATGCGTTGTTTGTCTTCAAATGCGGACAAGTGCATACCCGTCCAACCCATTGCTGTCATCAAGACCAGATTAAAATCCGCTAAATTGATATCGCGAGGCACAACAATCCGCCGCCAAGTCGCAGGTTTAACATCTTTGAGTTGAATTTTAATTAAATACAAACCATTGTCTTCTTTTTTTGCCATTTTTCGTTACTTCTATTTTTAAGATGAAACACATTTTCAGGCAGCATGAAAATAAGGTTTATTTTAGTCGTTATACTAAAATCATTGATTTACAAAGTAAATCAATGGATTGCGAAGCAATCAAACCTTATTTAGGCGAAGCCAAATTATTTATTTTTTAATAATTCCAATAACTTACCGTGTATCCCTTGAAAACCGCCGTTACTCATCACCACAATATCATCGCCTGATTGTGCGTTTTGGACAATGGCTTGTAACATTTTATCAAAGTTTTCAAACACTTGTGCTTTATCGCCTAATGGTTGTAGGGCGTTCTTCACATTCCAGTCTATGCCGCCAGCGTAACAAAAAACCTTATCTGCCAAAACTAATGACGGTGCGATTTGGTCTTTCAGGGTGCCTATTTTCATTGTATT
>JAFWUA010000036.1 GCA_017518785.1 Neisseriaceae bacterium | reverse complement strand
CTTAAATAACAAATGGGTTTTGTGAATTTTTTTTGGGTTTTCTTTAATTGGTTTTGTACTTGTGAGAGTAGATTGTTCTGCCAAGTGGTTTCGTCTTGATTGCTATCTATATTGAATGTTATGGTTTTGGCTCTCTCTTGTCCATCTGAAAGAGAGAGTATCATGCTGTTTGATAACTCTGCGTTTTGTTCTGGGCGATATTTCCAATAGATTGCTATTTGATCAATAAATCTTTGAAATAGTGAAGATAAAGTTTGATTGTTGATGTTTGGAGTCATTTGTGTAACTTTCCGTATTGAAAATATCTGCTCTGATTATATCATACAAAGTCTGCCGGAAAAGTAAGTATAAGCTTTCCGGCAGACTATTTAATGGTAATGTGTTTTTTAGTATAGAATGTCTATCCTTTTTAGATAATAAATAATTGTTAAATTATGTTGATTCGATTGATTGAGGGTTTGTTTGTATTTTGGTGCACTATTTTGATGTTGCGTTTGTTTTTGCAACGTGGTGGTTTGCATATTTCACATCCATTGGCTAATTTATGTGCTTCTGCAACTAATTTTGTGGTGCGTCCTGCACGTAGGTTGATTCCTCCGGTTAAGGGGTGGGATATGGCTTTGGTGGTAGTGGCTTTTGTATGTTTGTTGTTGTTGGAATTGGCTATTAATTTGTATATAGCTTTGTCTATTAATCTGCCGTTTAATGCGATTTATGTTTTGTATGCGGTAGGACATGCTCTGCTGTTGTTGTCAGTGAGTGTAGCCTATGCTTTGATTGCGTGTTTGATTATTCAGATGGTGTTGAGTTTTTCTGACCCTTATAATCCTTTAATGCAAACGACTTCTCGTGTTTTGTATCCGTTGACTCGTCCTTTTCGTTTTTTGAGAATAGGGCATTTTGATTTTTCCGGCAGTGTGGTTTTTCTTGCTTTGTGGTTGTGGGTTGGGGCAGTGGTGCCTTATCTGCGTTATTTTTTGCAGTAAGTAATATAAACGTTGCAAAAATTTCATAAATGGAATTTTTTCCGGCAGACTGTGTCTTATGAGTTAAACCATCAAGGAGGGCATTATGAAAAAGTCTGTAATTTCTGTTATTTTTATTGCGACATTTGTATTGTCTGCTTGTGCTATTACACCTGAACAGCGTGCCGCACGTGAAGAACAACAACGCCGTGCGGCACGTGCTTTGGAAATTCATTTGGCAGAACAATGTGACCCACAGGTGGCATCTGTTATGCGTCAGATTGATGATTTAAAAGATTCTTTATCAAACACGTCTGATAATTTAGCGTTGGCAGAAAATAAAGAGTTAGATGAATTAAGTAAACGCTATCAAGAAGAGATTACCAAACCTTTGTTTCATAATTGCTATCGCATGGCATGGGAGAATTATATTAACCAACGCCGTCTGGAAGCTGCCGAAAGACGTGCCAATTATTATGAAGATAGGATTCATTTTTGGCATTATCATATGCCACCACCTCCACGTAGATATTACAGACGTTAAATATGGATATTTTGCTTAATATTGAAAATCTTAATGCGTATATTAAAGGTAAGCAATTGCTTGATAATATTCAATTAAGATTACATCAAGGTGAAAAACTGGCTTTGGTTGGAGAGTCTGGAAGTGGTAAAACCATGTTGGCTCAATCCATTGTTAGGCTTAATCCTGATATTTCTCTTTCCGGCAGACTTGTTTTTAATGGAATTGATATATTATCTTTATCAAACAAAGAATTACAAAAAATTCGTGGTAAAGATATTGGTATGATTTTTCAAGAACCTATGAGTGCCTTGAATCCTGTGCATCGTGTTGGCAAACAGATTAGCGAGGTTATGACTTGGCATTTGGGGCTTGATGCAAAAACTGCATGGCTTCGTGCAACTGAATTATTAGAACAAACCGGTATTGCAGATGCTACTCAAAAAATGAATGCCTATCCATTTCAATTATCTGGCGGACAACGCCAACGGGTGATGATTGCCATGGCAATTGCCGCACAACCTAAATTATTGATTGCCGATGAACCTACCACTGCATTAGATGTTGCAACGCAAAAGCAGATTATGACTTTGCTTTCAGAATTGCAAGACAAAAGCGGTATGAGTATTTTGTATATTTCCCATGATTTGCGAGTGGTGAAAAATTTTGCCGATAAAGTGGCAGTGATGAAGAGTGGTCAAATTGTGGAAAATAATTTGGCAAATATAATTTTTAGTTCTCCAAGTCATGCTTATACCAAAGAATTGCTTGATGCAGCTACTCCCAATTATCGTGATGATAAACCACCTCAAACGCAGCCGATTCTTTGTGCAGAAAATATTAATGTTAGTGTTAAGCAAAAAACAGGCTGGTTTACTCATCAAGATATTCCCTTGTTAGATTTGCCACATCTCACCTTACATGAGGGAGAAACTTTGGGCGTGATTGGTGAATCTGGTAGTGGTAAAAGTACATTAGCCAAGAGTTTGTTAAAGTTAATAGACTTTTCCGGCAGACTCAATATTAATAATAAAGAATGGGATAAATTAAATAATAAACAATTAATTACACATCGAGGCGATATTCAAATTGTTTTTCAAGATCCATTTGCTGCTCTTAATCCTCGTATGACAATTGAGGAAATTGTTGGCGAGTCTTTACGTATTTCTCATAGTCATCTTGATAAAAGTGAGTATCGGCAAAGAGTTTTTGAAGCATTATGCGAAGTTGGTTTGTCCGATGAAAATATGATGAAACGTTATCCACATGAATTTTCAGGAGGTCAGCGTCAAAGAATTGCAATTGCACGTGCTATGATTTCTCGCCCCAAAATCTTGGTATTAGATGAACCAACTTCCGCTTTGGACGTTTGCTTGCAAAAACAGTTGATTGAATTGTTAAAAGATATACAAGCCAAGCATAGTTTGGGAATGATTTTTATCAGTCATGATTTAGATGTGGTGGCATCGATTTCGCATCGGATTATTGTGTTGGAAAAAGGTAAAGTAATTGCGGAAGGCTTGGCTAATCAGATTATTCAATAAGCTTTCCGGCAGACTATCTAATAAGTATCAGTAAAGTCTGCCGGAAAACAATTAAACTCTTAAAATCAATAAATTAACTTATACGAGTGTCTAAAATATTGATAATTTTCTTACCACTAATGTGTTTTGAAAAATCTTCACTATCAAAAGCAATATCACCATCATCTATCAAAAATTGATTGTTTTGCAAATTGCTAAAATCAAATAATTTATTATCCATCAAGTGTGATGGTGCAACGTTTTGCATGGCAGAAAAGATGCTTTCTATGCGTCCCGGAAAAAGTTTGTTCCATTCTTGCAACATATTCTTGATGGCTTGTCGCTGTAAGTTTGCTTGTGAGCCGCATAAATTACATGGAATAATTGGAAATTCCTGCATTTTTGCAAAACGAATTAAATCTTGTTCTTTAACGTATGCTAATGGACGGATAATGGTATGTTCTTTATTGTCAGACAATAATTTAGGTGGCATGGCTTTGAGCTTTCCTCCGTAAAACATATTCAAAAACAAGGTTTCAATCATATCGTCTCGATGATGTCCCAAAGCTATTTTGGTAGCACCTAACTCTTTGGCAACTCTATATAAAATTCCACGCCGCAAACGAGAACATAAACCACACGTGGTTTTGCCTTCTGGAATTACACGTTTGACAATGCTATATGTATCTTCTTCTACAATACGATAATTAACGCCAATGCTTTCTAAATAATTGGGTAAAACGTCTGCCGGAAAGCCTGGTTGCTTTTGATCCAAATTAACCGCAACTAATGAAAATTCAATTGGTGCGGAAGATTGCAAACGCCGCAAAATATCTAATAGTGCAAAACTGTCCTTGCCACCGGAAATACATACCATTACTAAATCTTTGTTTTCAATCATATTAAAATCATTAATCGCTGCTCCAACAGCATGACGCAGACGTTTTAATAACTTATTTTGTTCATGGGTATGTTTGGGTTTTTCCGACATTTTTTCTTGCACTTTAATTTTGTAAAAAGGATTGTAATTGTAACAAAATAAAGACAAATAGTTAGACACGTTGTACAATGACAAGTCCGTTTCACTGAAAAATATAGGTGTGGATAATCATGTTGGGTCGAATTATAAAAGTAAGCATAAGTAGCATATTGCTGTCGCTACTATTGGTAACTACTGCACAAGCCGATGATTTGATGGATTTAATTGCTAAACACCAGCAAAATAATCTGCAACAAGTCGCATATATTCCCCAAGAGACATATCCTGACAATTTCAAACAAAATCTTGAAGAAGCAGATGATATTGAAGTGCTATTTCAAGATGATCCATTGCTTTTGATGTTGCAAAGTTTGGATTCTGCTGTAAGCGATGAAGATATTGAAGTTTTTAAATTCACTTACCAAAATAACAGCAAAATTTCTACGCCAAGATTAAGTTCATTGGCAGCAATTGTGGTTGATGCTGAAAACAACAATGTTTTGTATCAAAAAAATAGCGACCGCACCTTGCCAATCGCATCAATTAGTAAATTAATGAGTGCTATGGTGGTTTTGGATTCAAATCCAGATATGAATCAAATTTTAACTATTAGCAATGATGATATTGACCGCTTAAAAGGTTCTTCGAGTCGTCTTTCGGTTGGCACCAAGATGACGCGTCAAGATATGCTGCATGTTGGTTTAATGAGCAGTGAAAATCGTGCAATTCACGCAATGGCACGAGCATACCCAGGTGGTATGACTGCGTTTTTGGCTGCTATGAATAAAAAAGCCGCAGATTTAGGTATGACTAATACCGTTTTTTACGATCCAACTGGTTTAGATCCACGTAATCAGTCTACGGCACAAGATTTGGTGCGTATGGTAAAGGCAGCTTATGAATATCCTTTGATTCGAGAATATTCAACTTCTAATGATGGTGCAGTGAAAACTTCCAAAGGAAAAATTGAAAAATATCACAATTCCAATCGCTTAATTCGTACCGGCGATTGGGATATAAAATTGCAAAAAACTGGATATATTCGTGAAGCAGGACGTTGTATGGTAGTTTATGCCAATATAAAAAATAAACCATTAATTATTGTGTTAATGAATGCACCTTCTACTACGATGCGTGTTAATGATGCTAATTCCATGCGTTCTTGGGTGATGTCCAACGAGAAATTATTGCAAGAAATGTAATTATAAATTAATTAGAGAAAACAGTGGCGTAACAAATGGTTATTTAACTATTTGTTACGACAGTGTTTTTTTTAATTTAGAATTTAAGAGTTTTTTTATATGTTGCAACAAAGTATTTCGTTGCCACAGGTATTGAATCGTCCTGTGGAAACCATTTTAATTAATATTTTGCCACAAGAAATTCGTGTAGCAGTATTAGAAGATAATCGTGCTTGCGAAATTCATATTGAACGTCCACAAGGTAGAGGTTTAGTTGGTAACGTTTATTTGGGTACTGTACGCCGGGTTTTACCTGGTATGCAAAGTGCCTTTGTTGATATTGGTTTAGAACGTGCCGCATTTTTGCATATAGTCGATATGGTTGAACAAAGACATTCGCAAAATGATAATAAACGTATTGAACACATTTTATTTGAAGGTCAAGTAATTCCTGTACAAGTTATCAAAGATCCAATCGGCAATAAGGGGGCTCGTATTTCAACTCAAATTTCTTTGGCAGGGCGTTTTTTGGTGCATTTGCCACAAGATGAACATATCGGCATATCGCAGAGAATTGAAGATGAAGAAGTTCGCTTAAATTTGAAAAAGCGTATTGAATCGCTGATTAAAGAAGGGGAACCTCGTGGGTTTATTATCCGCACCAGTGCTGAAACTGCTACCGATGAAGAATTATTAGCAGATATGGCTTATTTACGCAGTATGCGTGAAAGTTTGTGGAATGATGCTAAAACTTTACCGCCACAATCTTTGCTTTATCAAGATTTGCCACTTTATTTACGAGTTATGCGAGATTTAGTGAGTCCGCAAACAAAATATATCATTGTGGATAACCAAGAAGCACATCGAGAAATGTGTGATTTTGCTGAACATTATGTACGCAATGCTTGCAATAAAATTCAGTTATTTCAAGGCGAACGCACACTATTTGAAACTCATGGCATTGAAGATGAAATCAGACGTTCTCTTTATCCACGTGTAAATTTGAGAGTTGGTGGTTATTTAGTAATTGAACCTACCGAAGCCATGACTACCATAGATGTTAATACTGGTGGTTTTGTTGGTCGTCATAATTTTGATGAAACCATTTTAAAAACCAATTTAGAAGCCTGTCATGCTATTGCACGTGAATTACGTTTACGTAATATTGGGGGCATGGTGATTGTGGATTTTATCGATATGGGAAATTTGGCACATCGCAATTTGGTATTGCAGGAATTAGCCAATGCACTCTCGTACGATAGAACAAGAGTTACCTTAAACGGTTTTACCAGTTTAGGTTTGGTGGAAATTACCCGCAAACGTACTCGTGAAAGCATTTATCATTTGCTTACTAATGATTGCCCATATTGTCATGGAAGAGGGCACGTTAAAACATTACAAACAATTTGTTATGAAATTTTCCGTGAAATTCAAAGAGATGTAACTCATAACAATGTAGAGTCGTTTAGAATTTTAGCATCACCTGCTGTAATTGAAATGCTTATCGATGAAGAAGCAGAATCTTTGGCACAATTGAGTGCCCAAATCGGTAAACCGATTTCCTTAACTGCCGAATCATCGTATATGCAAGAAAACTTTGATGTTATTGCTGAACACAAATAACCTTTCCGGCAGACTATGAATCGGCGTATTGATAGCGAACCTGCATTTTTAATTGCTACTACTCCTTGGCGTGAAAGCAGTTCTCGGATTGAAGTTTTTACCAAAAATCATGGTAGGCAAGCTCTATTGGCACGTAGTGCGAGGAAGCGTCAATCTGATTTAAGAGGAGTGCTTGTGCCGTTTGTACCAATTTCTGTTTCTTGGTATGGGCAAAATGAATTGCGCACCCTTCATCGAGCATCGTGGATAGGTGGTTGGGCACAACCAACTGGCAATAATCTAATGGGTGCCATGTATATAAATGAACTTGTTTTAAAATTAACCGCATACGAGGATTCGCATGAAGAGATCTATCATGCCATGTATCAAGCTATGTCATCTCTTGCAACTGCTACACATATTCAGGGAATTTTGCGTATTTTCGAATGGAAATTATTAACAGCCTGTGGCATTGCACCGGATACTCAATACGATATAGATGGCAGAGAAATTGCATGCGATACTTGCTACATCATCCAGCCTGAATCTTTGGCAACAGTTGCCGATGAATTTACAAATATTACTAATAATAATAACTATGTATTAATTCATGGCAGCACATTGCAAGCACTAAAAAATAGTAAATTTGATAGTGATGAATCATTAGTAGAGGCTTTACAACTTAATCGCATGTTATTGAGTTTTCGTATTCCTCAAATATGCAGTCGCAATGTGTTGCAACAATTGCAAACAATAAAAAAATCACGTTTAACAAAAATAACAGAAAGATAATAAATGTTAAAATTTAATATATTAGAACAAGATGGTTATGCCAGAAGAGGGTGTTTAACCCTCAATCATGGCATTGTCAATACACCTGTATTTATGCCGGTTGGCACCTATGGTTCAGTAAAAGCCATGAGTCCAAAAGATTTGGAAGATATTCAAGCTCGAATTATCTTGGGCAACACTTTTCATTTATGGTTGCGACCAGGTACAGAAATTATCAAGAACTTTGGTGGATTGCACGATTTTATACATTGGAACAAACCCATTTTGACAGATTCTGGTGGTTTTCAAGTGTTTTCACTATCCCAAATCCGCAAAATGAGCGAAGACGGTTGTACATTCAGAAGCCCAATTAATGGTGATAAACTGTTCCTTTCACCAGAAATTTCCATGCAGATTCAACACGCCTTAAATTCTGATATTGTAATGCAATTAGATGAATGTCCAGATGGTAATTCAGATAAAAAAACAGCAGATGAATCTTTGCAATTAAGCTTGCGTTGGGCAATGCGGTCTAAAAATGAATTTGAACGCTTAAATAATCCTAATGCACTATTTGGCATTGTACAAGGTGCGTTATTTGAAGATTTAAGAGAAAAATCTCTTAGTGGTTTGATGGAAATTGGTTTTGATGGAATTGCTATTGGTGGTTTATCCGTGGGGGAACCAAAGCCTGAAATGTACCGTATGTTGCGAGCACTTGCACCAATATTACCACAAGAAAAACCACATTATCTGATGGGTGTTGGCACGCCAGAAGATTTAGTTTATGGAGTTGCCAATGGCATAGACATGTTTGATTGCGTAATGCCAACCAGAAACGCACGCAATGGTTGGTTATTTACTCGTTTTGGCGATATAAAAATTAAAAATGCGGTGAATAAAAATGACCAACGTCCATTAGACGAAACATGCACTTGTTACACTTGTCGTAACTTTTCGCGTGCGTATCTGCATCATTTGCATCGAGTTGGTGAAATTTTAGGGGCACAACTTAATACTATTCACAATTTACATTACTATCATGTATTAATGGCAGAAATGCGAGAAGCAATTACCACGAAACAATTTGATATATTTCAACAAAATTTTCATAAAAATCGTGCACAAGGGGTATAATCGAAAGCTTTTCCGGCAGACTTAAATTGAAGTATGAAAAAGTCTGCCGGAAAAGCTTGAAATTATTCTAACAGTCTATATATTCGATAAATCGTACTTTGTTAAAATAGGAAAATTTGAAAATGAGCAACGAATTAATTATTCATACCACTGACGCTACATTTGAACAAGATGTATTGAAATCAGAACTCCCCGTGTTGGTTGACTTTTGGGCACCTTGGTGCGGACCCTGTCGCATGATTGCACCTGTTTTGGACAGCGTTGCAGAAGAGTATCAAGGAAAAATCAAAATTGTCAAAATGAATGTAGATGAAAATCAAAGTGTTCCAGCAACATTTGGCATTCGTAGTATTCCAACTTTAAAAGTCTTTAAAAATGGACAAGAAGTTGCCAACCAAGTCGGAGGTGTTGCCAAGGGGCAATTGATTAGCTTTATCAATTCAGCTATTGCGTGAGTTATTTTCTATTGAAAATGTAAATAGAAAACCCATCGCAGTTGCGATGGGTTTTAAATTGTTTAAAAGCTTTCAGTCTGAAACCTTTGCAAAATATAATTTTATAAAAAGTAACGTTGTAGTGTTGGTATTCTTGCCCACCAAACCGTACAACATGGCGAATAAAAGTAGTTAAAATTCAAATAATTAATAACGTGGATAGATTGGTGGGCAAGAATGCCCACACTACATCAGATTGATTTTTTGTTTCTGATTAAGTTTTGCAAAGGTTTCAGTCTGCCGGAAAAATTTTAATCATTAAAACAAACGGCACTTAATGTGCCGTTTGTTTTTTATTTTTTCTGCCAAGTATCTCGCAAGGTTACGGTGCGATTGAAAATGGGTTTGTCTGGGGTATGGTCGAAGCGATCGGTTACAAAATAGCCCAAGCGTTCGAATTGCCAGTGTGATTCTGGTGGTAATGTTTTGGCAATTGGTTCTATCCATGCTTTGATGGTTTGTATCGAATTTGGATTTAAAAATTTGGTGAAATCCACATATTCCCCATCTTTGCTACGTACAGCATCTGGACGTGGTTCTGTGAATAAACGGTCATATAAGCGTATATTTGCTTGTATGGCATCGTCAGTAGGTAACCAGTGAATTACACCTTTGACTTTTCTATCTTCTGGATTTTTGCCCAAAGTGTCGTAATCAATTGAGCATTTTAGCGATAAAACACTGCCGGAATTATCACAAACCACTTCATCACATTTCATTACATAGCTATGACGCAAACGTACCTCACCGCCAACAATTAGGCGTTTCCAGCCTTTGGGAGGTTCGATGGCAAAGTCATCACGTTCGATATAAATAGTTTGTGATAATTTTAATTCACGTTCGCCATATTCTGGTTTTTCAGGGTGGTATGGGGCTGTTTTGCCTTCAATGCGTGTTGCATCAAAGTTGGTAATTTCCACTTTAATTGGATTTAACACAGCCATTAAACGCGGTGCGTTGTTGGATAAATCTTCACGAATTGCACCTTCTAAAACGTCCATATCTACTACATTTTCGCTTTTGGAAATGCCCACACGTTTGGCAAATAAACGCAAACCAGCAGGTGTGTAACCACGTCTTCGCATACCTGAAATGGTTGGCATACGTGGATCGTCCCATCCTGATACGTGTTGTTGTTGGACTAATTGATTAAGTTTGCGTTTGGAGGTGATGGAGTAGAGTAATTCTAAACGCGAAAATTCGTATTGATGAGGTTCAGATGGAGCATCAACATGTTGCACCACCCAATCATACAATGGGCGATGTGCTTCAAATTCCAGAGTACAAATGGAATGAGTAATATGTTCAATTGCGTCAGATAAACAATGAGTGTAATCATACATTGGATAAATACACCATTTATCGCCAGTTCTATGATGATGAGCACGACGAATACGATAAATTACCGGGTCACGCATATTTAGGTTTCCGGCAGACATATCGATTTTTAAACGCAAAGTTTTACTACCATCAGCAAATTCGCCAGCACGCATACGGCGGAATAAATCCAAACTTTCATCATTAGGACGATTGCGATACGGACTATCTGTTCCAGCTTGGGTTAAAGTGCCACGCATTTCTCTAATTTCATCGGCACTTAACTCATCGACATACGCCAAGCCTTTTTGAATAAGACTTTCTGCGTATTGATATAATTGTTCAAAATAATCAGAAGCATAACGTTCCTCTGCCCATTGAAAACCCAACCACTTAACGTCCTCTTTAATTGAACGGACGTATTCATCGGATTCTTTTTCTGGATTGGTATCATCAAAACGCAGGTTACATTTACCATCGTAAATATGTGCTAAACCAAAGTTTAAGCAAATACTTTTGGCATGTCCTACATGCAGGTAGCCATTGGGTTCTGGTGGAAAACGAGTGATAATTTGTTGGTATTTTTGATTGTTTAGGTCTTCTTCGATAATGCTACGAATAAAATGATTATCGGCAAATTCTTCTTTATTCATGATGTTGTAATATCTTTCCGGCAGACTAAAATTTATAAAACACGAACCTGGAATAATGCCTTAATGTATCCTTTGCGTCAATCGCTATCTAATTTTTCAAGTGCGTCAAACTTGGCACGCATGGTGGGATTATTGCGGGTTAGGCGTTTAATACTTAAATCTTCTGCTTTATTATTGGCAAGACGTAGATTATTTTCAGAAGATATAAGAGCTTCTTTGGTTTTGTGTAAATGGTCGATGGTTTTATCGATTTCATCTATGGCTTTTTGGAATTTTTCAGACGCTAAACGATAATTACGACCAAATTTTTCCTTAAAATCATTTATATCTTTTTCAAAATTGGTAATATCAATATTTTGTTCACGAATAATTTCTAACTCTCTGCGATATGATAAAGAATTTATCGCTGCATTACGCAATATTGTAATTATTGGAATAAAAAATTGCGGACGAATAACATACATTTTTTCATAGCGATGCGATACATCAACAATACCAGAATTATATAACTCGCTATCTGCTTCCAACATGGAAACCAATACTGCGTATTCACATTTTTTTTCTTTTCTATCTTTATCTAATTCTTTGAAAAAATCTTCATTTTTATGTTTTGTTGATGTTGTATCTGATTCATTTTTCATCTCAAACATAATTGAGATAAATTCAATTCCATTATTATCGGTTTCACGAAAAATATAATCTCCCTTTGAACCTGTTGAGGCATCATTATCTTTTTCAAAATAAGCATTTTGAAAACCTGTTGCACGCAAACGATTAAATTCAATTTCACAATGTTGTTCTAAACTTTCTCCTATAAGTTTTGTTGATTGGCGTGCTTTAAAATCCTTGTAATAAGCAATTGCATCATCTTTTTCTTTGATACGAGTTTCATAAACTTCTTTTAATTGTTGTTGTTTAAGAGTAGCTTCACTATTGGTTTTATTGATCGTGGATTTTAGTTCAATAATTTCTAACTCTTGTTTACGAATTTGTTCTTGAAATGGAGAAAGAGCCTCATTAATTGCTAATTGAGTTTTATTTTCATAATTTGCTATTTTTTCTTGCAAGATGGCAATTTCTTGTTTATATTTTGATTCTAATTGTTGTTTGTTAGATTGAAGATTAATAATTTCTGTATTTAATTTTGATTTTTCTTCATTAATTATAAATAATTGTTGTTTTTGTAAATTATCTATTTCCTGATTAAGTAAGGCGATTTTTTGATTTTTTTCGGCAATATCTTGGGAGTGATTTTTTGATAATTGTTCATTTGCCAAAGAAACTGCATTGTGAATATCTTTTTCAAATTGTTTGCGATAAATAGCTAATTCCTGATTAAATTCCTTATCACGAATTTGTTTTACGATATTCATATAACTTGATTCATCGATTTGAAAAAACTCACCACATTTAGGGCATTTTATTTCTTGCATTTTTAACTCAATTCTTTATTTAAAACATAAAAATAATTTAAATAGTCTGCCGGAAAACTTTTCCGGCAGACTATTGGTTGAATACAATCAAATTTCCTCATATCGTTTGCGTTTTATTAGGATTCTAACTGCGCCATCGTTACGAGGACATTCTACGTATGCCAATACTTCTGGATTTGCCATTAACCAACGGCGAACTAAATGCTTTAATTTTGGCACAAAACCTTTTGAACCTAAACCGCTGCCATGAATTATTTCGCCGGTGTTTTTTCTATTTTTCTGAATATAATCAATAAATTCATTTAGGACAAGTTGTGCTTCTTCCTGCTTATAACCATGCAAATCCAAAGTGCAAAAAATATCATCGTCTGATAGCGATAAAAGTTTCTTAATATCATTTTGTCCGCCACCGCCATTGGCGTATTTGGTAGGAGGAACATCATCAAGCATATTTTCACCGATAAATACATCGCTGGAAGTATCACGTTCTTCTTGTTGTTTGCGAGGTATGATAGGACTTTTATCGGTTTTTGTTTCAAGGCGATTGCTTTTTTTAATAGGAGTAACGCTTCCTATCGCTTGGGTAAAACAAATATTTTCTTCTATTTGTTTTTTTTGTTCAGCTGTGATACGT
>JAFWUA010000035.1 GCA_017518785.1 Neisseriaceae bacterium | reverse complement strand
CATTTTGAGCCGAAGCACTGAGCGTAGCGAAGTGGCAAGCGAAGAATCTTTATAGACAATAAGTTAGATTCTTCATTTCACTTCGTGAAATTCAGAATGACGAGTTTTGCAGGAGTTCCTTAACTCGTTGTTCTTATAAAAGATTCTTCGCTTACGCTCAGAATGACGAATGAAAAGAAAGTGAATTTTGCAAAGGTTTTCACAAGACTTTTATAACATTTTCTGCAAATTATAAATCCAATCCAAAGCCTCTTTGGGTGAGAGAGCATCTACATCTACATGGCGAATTGCATCGATAAGTTCTTGTTGGATTGAATATTCTTCAATCTCATCGTTTGACGATTGTATAAATAAATCTCCCTGTGCTTGTTGATTAGTTGAATTTTGTTCTAATTGGGTAAGATATTTCGTAGCATTACTCAAAGCTCGTTTGGGCAAACCTGCTAATTTTGCAACGGCAATGCCATAACTTTTATTTGCAGGTCCTGCTTCCACTTGATGCAAAAAAACGATGTCATCACCATTTTCAATTGCATTTAAGTGCATATTAAAAGCCGTATTAAAATGTTCCGGCAGTGTAGTTAATTCAAAATAATGAGTGGCAAATAACACAAAACTTTGATTGCGATTTAGCAAATGTTCTGCGGTAGCATACGCAATCGATAAACCATCAAAAGTAGAAGTACCCCGCCCTATTTCGTCCATCAACACCAATGAATTTGCATCAGCTTGATTAAGAATTTGTGCGGTTTCTGACATTTCCACCATAAAAGTGGAACGATTATTAGCTAAATCATCAGATGCACCGATGCGAGTAAAAATACGGTGAATACGCCCCAAAGTAACCGAGTCTGCCGGAACAAATGAACCGGTATGTGCCAAAAGTACAATCAGAGCGATTTGCCGCATAAAGGTTGATTTTCCGCCCATATTAGGACCAGTTAAAATCATCAAGCGGCGTTTATCATTCAATCGGCAATTATTTGGAGTAAATTGAGTTACACTTTCTTCTACCACAGGGTGTCTGCCGGAAACTATTTCAATTGCTGGATATTCAACAAAATTCGGTGCTACCCAATTTTTCTGATATGCCAAAGTTGCAAAAGAAGCTAATACATCTAATGCGGCAGCTGCTTGTCCGATTTTGCGTAATAATTGCAATTGTTGTTGAAGTTTTTGCAAAATTTCGTTGTATAACTGTTTTTCCAATGATAAAGCGTTTTCTTGGGCATTTAATACTTTATCCTCAAACTCTTTTAATTCAGGAGTAATAAAACGTTCAACATTTTTCAAAGTCTGACGGCGAACATAATCCGGAGGGGCAGATTCTGCATCTTTACGGCTTAATTCAATATAAAAACCATGAACACGATTAAATTCAACTTTAAGCGTGTTAAGTCCTAAACGTTCACTTTCTTGTATTTGTAATTTTTGTAAAAACTCATTACAGTTTTCTTGGATATTACGTAACTCATCTAATTCCTTACAAAAACCATCGGCAATCACTCCTCCATCACGCACAAAAAGCGATGGTTCAGGTGCAATTGCTTGGGTTAAATACTCTGCAATATCTCTTCCTAATGGTAGAGTATTAGCTATTTGTTTTAATAAATCATCATCGCTATTGGATATATTTAAATTGGATAAAATGGATAAAGATGTTCGCAAGGCAGATAAATCACGAGGTCTTGCACTACCAATTGCAATTCTTGCCACAATCCGTTCAATATCAGAAATATTTTTTAAGCTTACGCGAATATCATCATGCTCATCTAATAGAGTGGTAACTGCATTTTGACGTTGTTGAATTTGCTCAATATCACGCAAAGGGTGATGTAACCAATGAGCCAACAGGCGAGAACCCATATTGCTTACACAAATATCCATTTGTGAAAAAAGAGTGGGAGAAGTTTTACCACTTAAAGTTGAACTTATTTCCAAATTGCGGCGAGTGGTAGCGTCCATATTGATATAGCGTTGATTATTTTCTATGGAAATTTTATCAATATGATGTGGAATTTCGATTTGAGTCAAACGAATATAATTCAATGCAGCACCAGCAGCGGCAATTTCCAAATCATTTTCATTTTTTTCAAGACCGAATCCGTGTAAATCTTGAACCCCAAAAAAACTGCACAATAATTTAAAACCTTCATCACTTGAAAATTGCCATGGATTTAACCAAGTTACCTTATCTTGAAAACGATTAGGCAAGTTTAAGCGTAATGACTCTGATAATAAAATTTCAGCTGGATTAAGTCGTTGTAACTCATCTTCGAGAGCAGATACTTCGATTTTCTTACATAAAAACTCTCCTGATTCTAATGATAACCATGAAATAGCAGCATTCTTTTTTCCCACACACACAGATACTATGCGATTCGTATTTTTATCTTCTAAAAGTGCGGCATCGGTGAGAGTGCCAGGCGTAACAATGCGTACAATTGCACGTTCTACCGGACCTTTGTTTGCACCAACTTCACCGACTTGCTCACAAATCGCAACCTGTTTACCAGCACGCACCAATTTTAATAAATACTGTTCTGATGAATGAAAAGGAACTCCTGCCATTTTGATTGGTTCTCCATTCATCTGCCCACGAGAAGTAAGAGTGATATTTAATATACGAGAAGCCTCAAATGCATCATCAAAAAATAACTCATAAAAATCACCCATGCGATAAAACAATAATTTATCAGGACATTGACTTTTAATACGTAAATATTGCTCCATCATGGGAGAAACTGCGACTTTGCTCATATTAGACTAACTTAAAAATTTTAAATATAAAGATGGATTGTACCAATTGTAGAAGTATTCTGATAAGAAATAAGTCTGCCGGAAAAAATAGTCTGCCGGAAAAGTCTGCCGGAAAAGTCTGCCGGAAAAGTCTGCCGGAAAAGTCTGCCGGAAAAATAGTCTGCCGGAAAAGTCTGCCGGAAAAGTCTGCCGGAAAAGTCTGCCGGAAAATAGTCTGCCGGAAAAATAGTCTGCCGGAAAAATAGTCTG
>JAFWUA010000034.1 GCA_017518785.1 Neisseriaceae bacterium | reverse complement strand
TTCTTTACGATTTCTACCATTTTAGGAGCACTTTGGGCTGCTGATGCTTGGGGACGATATTGGGGTTGGGATCCCAAAGAGACTTGGGCTTTGATTGTGTGGCTTAATTATGCTGTATGGTTGCACATGCGATTGGTTGCCGGTTGGCGTGGAAAAATTTTAGCTTGGTGGGCATTGGTAAGTTTATTGATTACTATGTTCGCATTTATTGGTGTTAATAAATATTTAACAGGTCTGCATTCATATGGTGGTTTGTAAGATTCATTGTTAAAAAAAGTCTGCCGGAAAATATTAAATTCTTTCCGGCAGACTTTTTATTTATTATAAATTATTTTACTATCAATATATTAGCATTTTTACCAACGATTTTTGCTTGTTGTCCGTTGATTAAAAGAGCATTGTTATCTGGTTGGGCTTGCCAGACTGCACCGCGATACTGGACTTGGTATAAGCCATCGTTATTTTGTCCAATTACAGTTACGTTTTGCCCTAAATCCAAATCATCATATACAGTATTTTCACTCATTGGAATAACGCGTTTTTTCCTATGCCAGTAAGTAGCCAAGACGATGCCAATAAAACTCAAAATTCCACATATTGTCAGATTGATTGCATCAGGTGGATTGAATATATGGTCAATAATCCCAGTAATTGCACAGGCAATACTCAATACTAAAAGATAGAATGTACCACTTAATACCTCCAACACTAATGCAATCAGTGCAATTGCAAACCAAGTCATGATTATCTCCTTGCGAAACATCTTTCTTTAATTAAAGAGATTGTATTATACTTTTTGGCAGTCTTGAATGTTAAATTATAGGAAAATTATAAAATTATGCGTAGAACAAAAGCCGATAGTATGCAAACTCGTGCTGCCTTGATTGAAGCTGCTTTGGATTTATTTGATGAACAAGGTGTATCCAAAACTACTTTGGCACAAGTTGCTACTCGTGCCAGTGTTACTCGTGGTGCAGTGTATTGGCATTTTTCCAATAAAGAAGATTTATTTGCAGCATTATGTGATTTTATCTTTGCTGAATTTGAGCAAAGTATGGGTGATAGAAATAACTCTCACGATTATGATTGTTTTTTAGATGACATGTTGTTTTCATTACATGTCATTAACAAAAATATTCGTATTCAAAAATTTATACGTGTTATTTCAAGAAAATGGGAGAATACTGCTGAAAACGCAGGTATTTATAAGGCTTGGGAAAAACATGCTACTGTTGGAGTTGAACATTTGACTGTTGTGTTTCAATCTGCAAAAAATCAAGGCAAGTTAGCAGATAATGTTACAGTTGAAGATGCTGTACATACGATTCGTGCAGTACATTGGGGATTGTTGATCTCTTGGGTTACACAGCAAGATTTTGATTTAATTGTTGTGGGGAAAATTGCTTTTTCTGCTTGTATTAGCAAATTATTTAAATAGGATACTTTTCCGGCAGACTGAAAACTCATGCAAAATCTAACTTTTCACCATTCGTCATTCGCAAGCGTTGCTACGAATCTTTATAAGAGACTCCTGCAAAACTCGATTTTTTCTATTACTCGTCATTCTGAGCGTAGCGAAGAATCTTTATAAACAATAAGTTATATTCTTCATTTCACTTCGTGAAATTCAGAATGACGAGTTTTGCAGGAGTCTCTATAAAACAAGGGATTAAATTCTTCACTTTCCTGCTGAAAGTTCAGAATAACTAATTGGGAAAAAGTTGTTTTTGCAAAGATTTCAGTCTGCCGGAAAATTTACAAATACCCAACAACAGATAAATTAGCATAAGTAAAAAATCTTTATGCTATATTTAGCCTCTTGTTTAATCTTAAATTTATTTAGCAAGTTTGATATGTCTTATCGTTTAATTTTTGGATTTCATAGCATTAATTCTCGTTTGCGTCAAAATGCACAGAGCATAGAAGAAATATATTTTGACCAAGCACGCCAAGATGCACGCATGAAGCAGACATTGGAAAAAATTCAAGCAAAGCCAATCCGCATTATTGCAACAGACAGTGAACGTTTGAATAAAATATGTTCTACAACACAACATCAAGGAATTGCTGCATTTGTCAAACCTTTACCGCAAAAGGATTTAGACAATATTTTAGATGAGTGTACCAATCCATTCTTATTGATTTTAGATGGAATCACAGACCCTCATAACTTGGGTGCAATCTTGCGTACTGCCGATGCAATGGGAGTTAATGCGGTTATCGCACCCAAAGATAATAGCGTTGGTATCAATGCCACTGTAAGCAAAGTAGCTTGTGGTGCAGCGGAAACTGTGCCATATATCACCGTAACTAATTTATCTCGCACCATGAAAGAATTAAAAAAACAAAATATATGGATATTAGGTGCAGATATGGCAGGAGAAAGTGATTTATTTCATACCGACATTCCAACAAATGTAGCTTGGGTAATGGGTTCAGAAGGTAAAGGTATGAGACGTTTAACACGAGAAAATTGTGATTATTTAGTTTCTATACCAATGTTTGGAACGGTGGAAAGTATGAATGTATCAGTTTCATGTGCAATGCTATTGGCAGAAACCCAAAGGCAAAGATGTATTAAAAAATAAATAATATCTATTTTCCGGCAGTGTTTAATTATTTTAAGTCTGCCGGAAAACTTTTTTGCAGATTAAAATTAAATTCAAAAGTAATTATTGCAGTGCAACTGATACTTATTTGACAGAATAAACATTAGGAGTAGAATAAAAGACAGGTGGCAGATGTTTTATTGGAAAGTTTAATCCCTACGGTGTTCGTGACGACACTTACTCCTTAGAACCAATAATGTTCGCTATGGTGACTAAAATTTGATGGGCGTGCGCGTCTCTTGTTGATGTACCCGAAATTAAATGGAGTTGCCAACCTGATTGAAAGGTTCAAGCGAATTTTAGTCGAAACGGCACCTGTGGGGACCCTAAAATCAAGGCAGAGATTTACTTTTTAAGTCTCTGCCTTGTTTTGTAATCTTAATAATCAATGCGTTGTAATTAAATATCTGGTAATTTATGCATTATATTACAAGTCTGCCGGAAAATTTTTAATGAAATCTTGCTAAATTATCAGTATTACAAGCAATTGATTTTATGACATTGTTATATTAGCCATGCAATGATGTCATTTTTTGCGTATCATACGAGGTGCACAAACTTTAAATCGAGACGAAAGAATTATGAAGCAGGTCTTTTTGGATTTTGAACAACCGATCGCAGAACTAGTACAGAAAATCGAAGAATTACGTTTTGTACAAGATGATTCTGCGGTTGATATTTCTGAAGAAATCAAACGCTTACAAAAGAAAAGCGAAGAATTAGTCAAATCGATTTACGCTAAGCTTACCCCCGTGCAAATCGCACAAGTAGCTCGTCATCCGCAACGTCCATATACTTTGGATTACATTTCCAATCTATTTACTGATTTTGAAGAACTTCATGGCGACCGTTCCTTTGCTGATGATCCAGCAATTG
Organism: Neisseriaceae bacterium; assembly: GCA_017518785.1. Classification (GTDB taxonomy): domain Bacteria; phylum Pseudomonadota; class Gammaproteobacteria; order Burkholderiales; family Neisseriaceae; genus RGIG9985. Next base: position 2,891 of record JAFWUA010000034.1, on the reverse strand, counting down.
TTGGCGGTATAGCACGTTTTGATGGCACACCAGTGATAGTAATTGGACATCAAAAAGGACGAGATACCAAAGAGAAAGTATTTCGTAATTTCGGTATGCCAAAACCGGAGGGTTATCGTAAAGCATTGCGTCTAATGAAATTGGCAGAAAAATTTAAGCTTCCAGTGATAACTTTTATCGATACACCAGGTGCATATCCTGGCATTGGTGCGGAAGAACGTGGACAGTCAGAAGCGATTGGACGTAATTTGTATGAATTAGCACGCTTAAATGTGCCTGTTATTTGCACTGTAATTGGTGAGGGTGGTTCAGGAGGTGCTTTGGCTTTGGCTGTTGGTGATAAAGTAAATATGTTGCAGTTTTCCACATATTCTGTGATTTCCCCCGAAGGCTGTGCATCTATTTTGTGGAAAACCGCAAATAAAGCAGCAGAAGCCGCTAACGCATTAGGATTGACTGCTAAGCGTTTGCATCAGTTAGGTTTGATTGACCGTGTTATTCCAGAGCCTATTGGTGGGGCTCATCGTAATTATGATGCAGTGATGGAGTCTGTGCGTGAGGTATTAAGTGCAGATTTGGAAGAAGTAAGCGGCTTAGGCAAGGAAATGTTAGATAAACGTTTCGAACGCATCATGGCTTATGGACAATTCAACGAAAAATGATTTATTAGAGGCAGTTTGCCAATCATGGTCGGAGAATTGTGCCGACCATTTTTCTTGTGAAATTGCTTTATCTGGTGGTTTGGATTCAGTAGTATTGCTACATTTATTATGTAGTTTACGTAATCGCCATCACATAAATTTAAGTGCCTTACATGTGCATCATGGTTTACAAAAAGTTGCAGATGATTGGGTGATATTTTGCAAAAAATTATGCCACCAATACCAAGTTCCTTTACGTGTGGAATATGTAAGTTTAAATAGCAATTCATCATTAGGTATAGAAGGCGAAGCAAGAAATAAGCGTTACCAAAAGTTTTCCGGCAGTGCTGCATCTGTTATTGCGATAGCACATCATTTAGATGATCAAATAGAAACATTTTTTTTATCGTTACTGCGAGGAGGTGGAGTGCGTGGTATGAGTGCAATGCCTGTAACAAGAAATTTTAACCACAAAACATTATGGCGACCACTTTTACAGTTTTCACGCAAACAGTTAGAAGAATACGCCCAAATACATAATTTGCCATACGTCCAAGATCCAAGTAACAACGATACTAATTACTTACGCAATTGGTTAAGGCATGAATTATTGCCACAATTAGATAGACGCATTAATTCATTTCAATCGCATATTGAAGCGAATATTCGCAGTATGCAAAAATCATTATCTACAATAGATGAAATTGCAAAAAACGATTTATCCAATATTTGTCCATTTGATGAAGTTTTGAATGTTAACAGATGGCGTGAATTGTCTCTTTCGCGTAGGGAAGAAGTTTTGCATCAATTTATCAAAAAACATGTTTCCGGCAGTGTTAATACCCATCTATTGCAAGATATTTCACAACATCTTTTTTGGCAGACTAAACAACATTACTGGCAATTATCAGATGGTAATTTATATTTACAATATGATTTTTTATGGTTTTTTTGCGGAACACTTCCGAAAATTTGTGTACAATGGCGGGTGGCAAAAAAAGGTCTGCCGGAAAGCCTTATTAAAAGCTTGCATTTGAGAAAAGTAGAGCAAAATGATGTTCTACTCACCAAAATTGGACATAAAAACGTAATGAAGCTATTGCAAGAACGCAAAATTCCACTATTTATTCGTAAGCATTGGCAGGTTTTGGTTGATGAGAACAATATTTGTCGTGCAGTGGTGAACATTCGTTGTGATGAATATAAAAGCATTGATAACGGATATATTCCAACGATACCACAATTAAATCGATATTTAATGGAACTTTATGCTTAAATTAAGGTCTGTTTAAGGGTACTATGGAGCTTACTGATAAATTTAAGACAAAACTTAACTATGATTCTGCACTCATAGGCTTGTTTTTGTTGGAAAGTAACCTTAATAGTATAAGATTGAATCAACAAGAGAGTGTTACATGGATGATCGTCAAATCGATCAGCATTTAGTTGAGCGAGTTCAAAAGGGTGAGCAGGGTGCATTTGACCTGTTGGTGTCAAAATACCAGCGCCGTTTGACACGCTTGTTATCTCGGTTTATCCGAGATGAGCACGAAGTTGATGATGTGGCACAGGAAACGTTTATTAAAGCCTATCGGGCTTTGCCAAATTTTCGTGGTGAAAGTGCTTTTTATACATGGCTGTATCGTATAGCTATTAATACCGCAAAGAGCTATTTAGCAGTAATTGGTAAACGTCCGATGTTGTCTGGTGATGTAGTAAATGATGATGATGAAGCAATGAACATCATTGAGCAAATGCCAGACTTAAACACTCCTGAAACCGAATTAATTAACCGAGAGATTGCAAATACAGTAGAGCATGCAGTTGAAAGTCTGCCGGAAGATTTACGCCGTGCGATAACCTTGCGAGAGATGGAGGGTTTATCGTATGAGGAAATTGCCGAAGTGATGAATTGTCCGATTGGTACGGTACGTTCACGTATTTTTAGAGCACGAGAAGCAATTGCCAAAGAGTTGCGTCCATTATTGGACACCCAAGAAGACCAAAGGTGGTAATATGAAGAATATAACAAAACACGAATACATTTCAGCATTAATGGATGGTGAATTGACTGACGAAAAAGAATGCCAACAAACCATAAATGAATTATTGGAAAATGAAGATGCCAAAAAAACTTGGCAGGAATATCATTTGATTCGTGATTGTCTGCAAAACCACCAAGAGCGTGATTTATATAAAAACATACATGCACGTCTTTTACAAGAAAAGCCGTTACAGCGAATGTATAAG
>JAFWUA010000033.1 GCA_017518785.1 Neisseriaceae bacterium | reverse complement strand
GCATCACAATTTTTAAATAATGATGTATCTACACAAGCAAGTCAAATTAACGAAGTACAACAATTAAATAATGATATGGTATCTGCATAATGCAGTTATTATAACTCCATGAACTCATGAGTATAAACTGTGTTGAATAGTGAAGCAAACACTTATGTTGCACAAACTGGTTTATTGAATAAAGATGGAAATTATTTATCAGCCAACTTTACTTCTGAAAAAACTTCGTATGAAATGACATCAGATGTATTAACTGTACGTCTTGATTCTCCTGCAACAGATGGTGTGCAAGTTAGCAAAATCTACACTTTCAAAAAGGGAAGTTACGTCATCGGTGTGGATTATGAAATTCAAAATCAAAGTGCATCTCCCATAGAATTATCTGCCATATATCGCCTATTGCGTGATGATAAAAAGCCAGAAGGTGGCACACGTTTTACTTACACATATGCCGGTCCGGTGTTATATACGCCGGAGGGTAAGTTTGAAAAGATTTCTTTTGAAGATATTGCTAAGGGTAAAGCTGAATATGTTGCTAATTCATCAACTGGTTGGTTGGGTATGATTCAGCATTACTTTGCAGCTATTTGGGTGTTGCAACCCAAAGATGGTGAAACAGTGTGTGCAAATGCGAATCAAGATTGTCAATTTGATTTTGTGCAACGTAAAAAAGATAATCTATATTCAGCAGGAGTAAAAGTTCCGCTATCAGCGATTACCCCTAATCAAACCCTGAATGTGCCAATGACTTTGTATGCAGGTCCGCAGGAGTATGCAACTATTACCAAAGTTGCCGACCAATTACAATTGGTTAAAGACTATGGCAAGGTGCATTTATTTGCATCTCCATTGTTTTGGTTATTGCAGAAGTTGCATGATGTGGTGCACAACTGGGGTTGGGCAATTATTTTATTAGTTTTAATTGTCAAAATTGTATTGTATCCATTGAATGCTGCTGCTTATAAATCTATGGCTAAAATGCGTGCCGTTGCACCTAAATTGCAAGCATTAAAAGATGAATATGGCGATGACCGCATGAAAATGCAGCAAGAAATGATGGCATTATATAAAAAGGAAAATATCAATCCTTTGGGTGGTTGTTTGCCGATGTTGTTACAAATTCCGGTATTTTTGGGTTTGTATTGGGCACTATTAAGTTCGGTTGAATTGCGTCAAGCACCATGGATAGGTTGGATTACTGACTTGGCAAGGACCGACCCATATTTTGTTTTACCGCTGATTATGGCTGCTACTATGTTCTTACAAACATATCTTAATCCGCCTCCAACCGATCCAATGCAGGCTCGTATGATGAAGATTATGCCAATTGTATTTTCGGTAATGTTCTTCTTCTTCCCAGCTGGTTTAGTATTGTACTGGGTGGTGAATAATATCTTGTCGATTATCCAACAATGGATTATCAATCGGCAAATTGAAGATAAAGTAAAACATCATCGTATATAGCATGTATATAAATTAATAGTCTGCCGGAAAAGCCTTAAAAGCTTTCCGGTAGACTTTTTTTGATGTTTATTTGAGTTTATACATAATGATTGTATAAAATTTAGTGTATGCTCTTATTGATGGAGACTCCTGCAAAACTCGATTTTTTCTATTACTCGTCATTTTGAGCGTAGAGAAGAATCTTTATAAACAATAAGTTAGATTCTTTATTTCACTTCGTGAAATTCAAAATGACGAGTTTTGCAGGAGTCTCTGATGCAGATTTTTTACAAGTGGAGATTGTGATGAAAAATAAAATATTTTTATTTGCTATGACAATATGTTTAACAGCATGTGATTTTTTATCAAATAAAACAACTCCCATAGATGTTCCCATGCCAGAGGATAGAGTAAAAGCTTCTGTTCCTCAAGATATGACATTTTTAAATTTATATTTACAAAAAGGAATCATATCTGATGGTGTGGTTGACACTTTTGCCAAAGCAAATAACGTAAAAATCAGCATTAATCGAGCAAATTCCCAAAACGATTGGAAACAAAATGACATTATCCTATCTGATTTATTAAACATATCTTGGTTACAACTTGATGATGTATATTACAAATTGGATAAAACACTATTACCTAATTACAGCAATATTTCCCCAGAAATATTAGCAATGTTAAGCAACGAAGATTTGGGAAATCAATATCTTGTACCGTATGCAATGCGAGTTGTAGTAGTTGGCATCAATCGTACTGCCATTAATGAAATTTTAGAAGATAGTCTGCCGGAAAACCCTTTGGATTTAGTTTTTAATCCACAGTACACTCAACAATTAAAACAATGTGGAATTGCAATATCAGATAATCCCAATGAAGTTATTCCATTACTATTGCATTATTTAAGATTAAATCCTCATGCACAAGAAGGTGATGAAATAAACACAGCACTCGAACATTTCCGGCAGATTAGAGAAGATATTAATTACTTTGATGTTAAGCCAATAGAAAAATTGATTAATAATGAAGCTTGTGTAGCACTTACCTATGGCAGTGATGTGAAATTGGCTCACAAAACAGTTTCCAATATCCCAATAGAAGCATTAGTTCCAACACAAGGAACTGGTTTATTAATTGATATTTTTGCAATTCCAGCATCGGTAGAAAATCGAGCTAATGCACACAAATTTATCAATGAGATGCTATCACCCAATGTATCAGCACAAATTACATCATTTAATGCACGAGGTTATACCGTAAATATGACTGCGGCACTGCAATCGCGTTATATTAATGACAATAGTATTTTTCTTAATAATGACACAATGGATAAATCATTTATACTTCGACCACTGCCAGAGCAAATCTATATACAAATTAAACAATGGTGGCAGAATGAATAATTTATTAAATGACTTATTAAATTTAATTTATCAATATCACTGTTAAATGTGATTATAATTGCAAGCTACCTAAAAACTTATAGATGTGAATAATTTTAAGGAGTTATACAAATGAAAAAATTAGGATTTTTGTTGTTACCTGCTATCTTGGTAGCATGTAGTCCATCTGAACAAACTACACCGGCAACTCCTGCTGAAAGTGTTGCCAGTGCCCCTGTTGTTGAAGAGGTTTTGGAAGAAAAAACCGTAAACTACGCTTGCGTTGCCAATGGTGAAAGAATAAAAGTTGCAGCTGTATATCAAATTAAAGATGATGATGTAGTGTCTGCTAAATTATCTGCAAATGGCGTTGATTATCCTGTTTTGAAACGTAATTTTGATGATAAAGATAGTAATAGCTTTGCTGATGATAAATATATTTGGGTATCAGAATTAGCCTCCGCCCAAGAAGTAGAAAAAACACATGGCAATATGCTAACCGAAAAAGAAAAAACTGTTGTCAATGGCGAAAATGTAGATGTTGATAATATTATCTTCAAATACTGTGAATTAGTTACCGAGTAATCAGCTTGATAGCGATTTATATGAAAAATCCCCCAAATTAATTGTTTGGGGGATTTTTTTTGGCGTTTTAAAAAACAAACTTATTGTTTTTCCGATTGTTTTTTTGCACCGAAAGCACCATAAGTTCCGGTAGAGCGATTTTTAAATACACCAGCCATTTCTGCTGCTTGTGGTCCAAAGAAATCACCATCAACTTCTGTGCCGTTATAGTGTCCTTCAAAATCGTTACCATCGATACGAGCTTGCAATGGAATTTTACTATTACCATTGAAATTGCTTATTTCACCATTAACGGTTTTAGAAGCAAAATTCACGGTAAATGAAGAATCACCACGTAATTGTTGATTATTAACAATCACAGCTGCACCACCTTGATATTTAACCCCATCAGCGGTTGGCATATCGTTTTTGGGAGTTTCATTCTTACCTTGATAGAAGACATAGCTAACATTATCAGCTTTGGGAGTAATTATGCCAAAGCGAGAATACTCCATATTTCCACCAACTGTAATCGATTTATCTTTGTCAGAGATGTTAATCATTTTAGCCGAGAAGCCAGGTGGAACAATGGTTAGACTTTTACCATCAACTTTCAAAGTATTTAAATCACCATAATCAGGAGTGTCTGGATCACGGATTTCACGCCCATTGGAGATTACCATTACTTCACCTTCTAACTTATTGTTAGCATTGGAAGTTGGTTTTGTTGATTGTTGATTATTATGTGGCGTAGGAGATGGGGTTCCGCCATCATCGCCACCACCACAAGCAGTTAATAAAAGTGCCGATAAGGCAATGCAAGACATGGTTTTCTTAAACATTAATTGCTCCTTTTATAGGAAAAAAGTTTATGGAGTTCTCTATGACTCAAATTTGTAGATTATGTTCCAACTATATTTCAGCTATTTTATAACAATTTGAAATATAATTATTTATAAGTTTATCGTTTTGGTAATTTACATCTATCCATAAACACAGTTAAAATCTCGCCATTTTTAATAAATTTTTTGAGAGATACCAAAATGGCAGGACATAGTAAGTGGGCAAATATTCAACATAAAAAAGCACGTCAAGATGCAAAACGTGGCAAAATTTTTACTCGTGTAATCAAGGAGATTACCATTGCAGCACGTATGGGAGGTGGTGATCCGAATGCTAATCCAAGATTACGTTTGGCAATCGAGAAAGCTAATGAAGCCAATATGCCCAAAGATAATATTCAACGTGCAATTGATAAAGGCACAGGTAATTTAGAGGGTGTAGAATACATTGAATTGCGTTACGAGGGCTATGGTATTGGCGGTGCTGCATTAATGGTGGATTGCCTAACTGATAACAAAACTCGTACCGTAGCAGATGTACGTCATGCATTTACCAAACATGGTGGCAATCTTGGTACAGATGGTTGTGTTGCATATCAATTTGTGCATCAAGGATATTTGCTATTTTCGCCAGAAACCGATGAAAATGCATTAATGGAAGCCGCTTTGGAAGCTGGTGCTTCTGATGTAATTACCAATGATGATGGTTCATTTGAAGTAATTACTGAGCCGAATGATTATCCTACCGTCAAAGCTGCTTTGGAAAAATCAGGTTTCAGAGCAGAAGATGGTGAAGTAACGATGCGTCCTACCAACGAAACCGAACTATCAGGTGATGATGCTATAAAGATGCAAAAACTAATTGACGCATTAGAAGATTTGGACGATGTGCAAAATGTTTATACTTCGGCTGTATTAGATTTAGGCGAATAATCACTATGAATCCACTATTGAGCGATAGCGTAATTAACCATGATTCTCGCATCATTGTTGCTTTGGATTTTCCAGATGAAAAAAGCACGTTAAATTTCGTGAGAAATCTTAATCCTAATCTGTGTCGGCTAAAAGTTGGCAAAGAATTATTCACAGCAAGTGGTCGCTCATTAGTGGAAAAACTAATGACACAAGGTTTTGATATTTTTCTTGACCTAAAATATCATGACATTCCCAATACAGTCGCAGCTGCTTGTCGCACGGCAGCAGAAATGGGAATTTGGATTACTGACATGCACACAATGGGTGGCAGACGCATGATGGAGGCAGCTGCCAATGCTGTTGCTAACTATCGTAACCGTCCAAAACTAATTGGCGTAACTGTATTAACTAGTATGGAAGAGGGGGATTTAGCCGAAATCGGCATTAATCGTCCGATTAATGAAATGGTGTTACATTTAGCACAAATGGCACAACAAAGCGGATTAGATGGCACAGTTTCATCGGCACAAGAAGCTAAAATTCTGCGTCAAAAAATGGGAGATTCATTCTTATTAGTAACACCTGGCATTCGTCTTGTATCATTAAATGACGACCAACGCCGCACTATGACTCCAATAGAAGCAATTCGTGCAGGTGCATCTTATTTAGTAATTGGTCGCCCCATTACACGTGCTGAAAATCCATTAGATGTATTGGTTCAAATAAATCAAAGTATTATGTAATTTAGAAGTCTGCCGGAAAATGATATGAACAGTTTTCCGGCAGACTTATTTTGCTTAAAAAAGTCTGCCGGAAAGCTATTTTATATCCTTTTTGCAGAGTTATTTTATTTAATCCAAATTAATTCCAACTAATTTTGCTACCGTATTAATATCTTTGTCTCCACGTCCGGATAAATTCACTAAAATTACTTCATCTTTGTTCATTGTAGGAGCGTTTTCAATTGCCCATGCAAGTGCATGGCTACTTTCTAATGCGGGGATAATTCCTTCAAAACGGCATAGATCATGGAAAGCTGATAAGGCTTTATCATCATTCACTGCGGTATATTCAACGCGTCCGATTTGTCGCAAATGAGCATGTTCTGGACCTACACCTGGATAATCCAAACCGGCAGACACTGAATGTGTAGCGGATACTTGTCCATTTTCATCTTGCATTAGATAACTTTTGAAGCCGTGCAAAACGCCAATAGGACTATTTGATGAAATTGGAGCTGCGTGTTGATTGGGTGTTTGTATTCCCAAACCACCTGCTTCAACACCGATTAGACGTACCGATTTTTCTTCAATATAAGGATAAAATAAACCAATCGCATTTGACCCACCACCAACGCAAGCGACTGCTACATCAGGTTGGCGAGAAATTAAATCTTGCATTTGTTCCTTGCATTCATTACCGATAACACATTGAAAATCTCTCACTAATTCCGGATATGGTGCAGGACCTGCGGCAGTACCGATAATGTAGAAAGTATCATCAACACAGGCTACCCATTCTCGCAAAGCTTCATTCATTGCGTCTTTTAGTGTGCGTGAGCCTGAATCAACCGATACAACTTTTGCTCCCAATAATTTCATACGATACACATTGGGAGCTTGACGAATAATATCATCAGCTCCCATAAATACGGTGCATTCCATACCGAATCGAGCAGCAACAGTGGCAGATGCAACACCATGCTGACCAGCACCAGTTTCTGCAATAACGCGTTTTTTACCCATTTTTTTGGCAAGCAAAGCTTGACCGATGGTGTTATTGATTTTGTGGGCACCGCAGTGGTTTAAGTCTTCGCGTTTAAGATAAATTTTGGCACCGCCTAAATGTCGGCTCAATCGTTTAGCGTAATAAACAGGCGATGGTCTGCCAACATAAAGCCTTAAATCACGATGGAAAGTAGCCCAAAATTCAGGATCGTTTTTTGCGTTTCTATAAGCTATTTTTAATTCATCTAACGCTTTTATCAAGGTTTCGGATACAAATGAACCTCCAAATTCACCAAAAAAACCATATTTATCAGGGGCACTATAAGTCATGATTAAAAATTCCTTTAATAATATTGTTTTCCGGCAGACTATCTATACATTTTCTGCAATATCTGTATGATTATAGAATTATCTTGCTGTTTTCCGATGGTAATCCGCAAACAATTTTCCAATAGTTGATGATTTCCATGTAAGTTTTTAACCAAGAATCCTTGACGTAGCAGTTCGTCAAAACAAGCTTTGGCATCAGGAACACGTATAGTTAAAAAGTTTCCTTCTGATGGAAATACTGTAATTGATTCAATATCTTCCAATGCACTAAACATTATTTCGCGTTCCATTTTGAGGCGAGTGATATTGTCATTAATCCAATCGATGTGTTTTAGGGCGTATTTAGCCGCAGTTAGGCTTAATTGATTCATATTGTAAGGAGGTAGAATTTTATTTAGTTCATTAATTACCGATGCACTGCCGGAAACATAACCAATACGTAAACCAGCAAAGCCAATTTTGCTAAATGTACGCAATACTAATAGGTGTTCGCAACTTCCTGCCTGTGGCAAAAAACTATCTGATGAGAAAGCACCATACGCTTCATCAATAACCACTAAACCAGTTGCCGCTTGAATAATTTTCTCCACATCTTCATGTGAATAACGAGTTCCAGTGGGATTATTAGGATAGGCAATAAAGATTAAATCTGGCTGATTTTTTTCTATTTCATCGAGAAGTTGTTTTGGATTGATAGTGAAGTCTTGATTAAGTGGTACTCCGATATATTCCATACCAAACAAGTTGGCATTGTGTTTATACATCACAAAAGTAGGCTCTATGCTTAAAACTTTGGCATTTTTTCGTGCTACCAGCATGGTAATAAATTGAATTAATTCATCAGAACCGTTGCCCAAAGCAATTGCTGTCGATTGTGGAATCGCAAAAGTATCTCGCAATTGCGGAAGAAAATCATCGATTGCGATATGCGGATAAAGGCGAATAGGGGATTTTGATAACAAATTGCTTAATTGATTTTGCATTGCTTCTGGAAAATCATAAGGGCTTTCCATTGCGTCTAATTTAACACAACCTGTGGGTACAGTACTGACATGGTAAGCACTCATGGCTTGAATATCTTGGCGGATAATTTCTTTAATTGGTTTCATAAATGTGCTTTTCGTCTACAATTTAATTAAGCATGTAAATGTATTATCTTTTGACAGAATGGTCAATAAAGTGCTTTCCGGCAGACTTTTGTTAGAGTAGTATTGAAAATAATTTATATTAATTAGTGTGGAGAATTTTATGAAAAATATTTTTTATGGCTTTTGTTTAATAGCATTGATCTCATGTGGCAATGATAACAATCAAGCTAATTCTGTTGCCAATTTTAGTAATCAAAAATTACAAGCATCAATAACAAAATCAGATGAATCAAATATCTCTAAAATATTGCAACAATACAATCAGCTTATCAAAAATTTCAGCAAAAGCAATCAAGATGGTGTTGATCCTACGAAAATTCGCTTTCAATTAGTGTGGCTTACCAATTCCAATCTGCCACAATTGGCAATGATTGTGAATGATGATGCTCGTTCGGGGGTACGTTATTACACATACGGCGAGAATGATGTTGTGTTTTTAGGAGAGTATGGTGCATATGGTTCTGGCAGTATTAATCAGGATAATAGTTTGATTTATGATAGTCTAATGAGAATGGATACCATCTCAAATACAGTTTATTCCGTTAAAACACAACAGGTGGAGGAAATTATTTCATTCAATCGTATCTTTTCTTCTAATAATGAAAATTATGAAAGACAGTTCGAAATTGCTTGGCAGATTGATGGCAAAGATGTTGATGCTGATACTTTTTATAAAAGTTACGAGCAATATTTTGGGGGTGATGTGAAAAAAGTGTATTTGGTACCAGAAAAAATGGCAGATACTAATTATGTGATTATGAGAAATGGCAATTGGGTAATCAATGAAGAAATAGATTGTTTGGATAAATTGGAAAAAATGTATCAAGCAGGAAGAGAAAGCTTGTAACTAATAGTTTTTAAGTCTGCCGGAAAAGATTTTGGATAAGATTAAATGTTTTTCCGGCAGACTGAAATCTTTGCAAAACCCTATTTTTTTTCATTCGTCATTCTGAATCTACTTGTCGCCCTGAACGAGGCGAAGGGTCTGTGAAGAATCTTTTTATTTAACAAATAGATTCTTCCTCTTCACTGCGTTCAGGGTCAGAATGACGAGTTTTGCAAAGTTTTCAGACTATCAATAATCAAAAAGCACACCATTTGATGTGCTTTTTATTACCACAAGCAAAAAGATTAAACCACGCCTTGTGCGAGCATCGCTTCTGCCACTTTTTTGAAGCCTGCAATGTTCGCACCATTCACATAGTTAATGTAATCGCCGTCTTTGCCGTTTTCCACGCATGCTTCGTGAATGCTGTTCATAATGCCGTGCAAGCGTTGATCGACTTCTTC
>JAFWUA010000032.1 GCA_017518785.1 Neisseriaceae bacterium | reverse complement strand
TGGTAATACACTACGCAAGAAGATAAACCCAATGCTAATAATGCGAGCCAAGATTTCATCATTTGCCAAACTCCTATATTTAATTTAATACAGTGATTAGATAATGATAACGCATCTTGTAGTTGATTTATATCTAAACTATCTATCTTATGGTTTGTTTTGCTACATTATTTGTGTACTGAAACCTTTGCAAAATCCACTTTTTCTCATTCGTCATTCTGAACTTTGTTACGAATTTTTTTATTTAACAAACAATTAGATTCTTCACTTTCCTGCGGAAAGTTCAGAATGACGAGTTTTGCAAAGGTTTTATACTGTCGAAAGGTAAAATCGCCTTAACTACTTATTGATCTTAATCGATTACATATAGTCTGCCGGAAAATATTTTGAACTATTAAGCTTTCCGGCAGACTATTTTAAAATTAAAATACTTAACCTTTATCAAGTAGTAGATTTGTTGGTTACATGGCACAGCGTTTTTCATTACCTTATTTCAAAGAAGATACGATTCCTCATAATGCAGTACCTTTATGGTTGTCGGACGACATGTCTTGTCAGATTGTGGTATTAACAGAATCGGTAGAAGATGCTTATCGGCATATTGCAGCATGGAAATTATTTGCCCCTAATTTGAGGGTTTTATTTTTTCCAGATTGGGAAACTTTGCCGTATGAGCATTTATCTGCTCATAAAGATTTGATTTCTGAAAGATTGTCAGTATTGTGGCAAATCAGCCAAGGTCAGTTTGATGTGTTGGTGTTGCCAGTTGCAACCGCCATGCAAAAATTATCACCAGTATCCTTTGTTTCAGGACGAACGTTCTTTTTGCGAGTAGGGCAAAATCTTAATATTAATTTATTACGTCAAAATTTGATTAGTGCAGGTTACACATCAGTAGGAAATGTGGTTTCTGCTGGGGAATTTGCAGTACGTGGTAGTTTATTAGATTTATTTCCTATGGGAGAGGAAGTGCCGTTTCGGATTGATTTATTTGATAATGAAATCGATTCAATTAAAACTTTTGACCCTGATACGCAACGCAGTATGGAAACTGTAAATGAAATCCGTCTATTACCTGCTTATGAATTCCCGACTGAAACCGAAGCACAGAGTATTTTTCGTCAAAAATTTCGGGAAATTTTGGAGGGCGACCCATCAAATGCCGTACCATATACCCAAGTATCCAAAGGATTATTTGGTGGTGGAGTAGAATATTATTTACCTTTATTTTTTGAAGAAGATTGTGTACCAATTACTAAATATCTGCCGGAAAGTACAAGGATTATTGCTTTGGCTGATATTGAAAATGTGGCACAAAATTTTTCACGTGATATTCAAAATCGTTTTACATATGCACACGGTGAAGAAGGTTATCCGCCATTGCCACCTAATTATCTATATCTTGATGCACAAGGCTTGCAAGATGTCTTAAAAGAATTTCCAAGAATATTTGTTAGTGCTAAAAAAGTAGACAAATATAGTCTGCCGGAAATCGCCGTAGATAGAAAAAAAGATCAACCATTAGAGTTATTAATCAATTTTCAAAATAGTTTTAACCAATATAAACATGGACGTATTTTATTGTGTGCACAGTCTGCCGGAAGACGTGAGACCATGTTGTCTTTCTTAAAGCGACAAGGCGTATCAGTTCAAATAGTAGATAATTGGCAAGATTTTATTGATAGTGATATTGCTTGTGGTTTAGTAGTTTCTGAATTATCAAAAGGTTTTATTTGGCAAGAAGCCAAGATTGCGGTTATTAGCGAAAATGATTTATATCCATCAAGCGTAAAATCAATTACACACCCAAGAGGAAAAAAACGTTTTAATCCATCAAATGATACGGTGTTGCGAGATTTAGCTGAAATTCGTATTGGGGATTTGGTGGTGCACGAAAATCATGGGATTGCACGCTACATAGGCTTAATGAACTTAAATTTAGGTTATGGCGATGAGGAAATGGTGGTATTAGAGTACGCCGGTGATGAAAAACTCTATATACCAGTATCTCAATTGAATGTTATTAGTCGCTATGCAGGCATATCGCATGAACAAGTTGTTTTAAATCGTTTAGGTTCAAGTGCTTGGCAAAAAGCTAAACGCCGTGCATTGCAAAAGGCACACGATAGTGCAGCCGAACTCCTACATTTATATGCCCAGCGTGAAAGACAAATTGGATATGCCTTTGAGATTGATGAAACTGAATATGGTGCATTTGCCGATGGTTTTGAATACGATGAAACCGAAGATCAAGCGGCTGCGATTGCGGCAGTGATTCGTGATTTATTATCCCCTCGACCAATGGATAGATTGGTATGTGGTGATGTTGGTTTTGGTAAAACCGAAGTGGCATTACGTGCTGCGTACGTGGCAGCAATGAGTGGTCGGCAAGTGGCAGTATTAGCACCAACTACGCTATTAGTAGAACAACATGCCCACGTTTTTATGCAACGATTTGCTAATTTTCCAGTAAAAGTAGCATCGCTATCACGATTTAATGCCACGCGTGAAACTAAACAAACCTTGCAAGGTTTATCCGATGGCACTGTGGATATTGTGATAGGCACGCATAAATTGGTGCAAGATGATGTTAAATTTAGGGATTTAGGTTTAGTAATTATCGATGAAGAACATCGCTTTGGTGTGCGTCAAAAGGAAAAACTAAAACAATTGCGTGTTAATGTAAACGTACTCACCTTAACTGCCACTCCAATTCCACGCACATTGAGTATGGCATTGGAAGGATTACGAGATTTATCACTGATTACAACAGCACCTGAAAAACGTTTAGCAGTCAAAACCTTTGTAAAACCTTTTTCAGATGCTTGGGTACGCGAGGCAATGTTGCGTGAATTAAAACGTGGCGGACAAGTTTTTTTCTTACACAATGAAGTTGATACCATTGAAAATATGCGAATGCGTTTGGAAAAACTCGTACCAGAAGCTCGTATAGCAGTAGCACATGGGCAACTGCCAGCACAACAATTAGAGCGAGTGATGCGAGAGTTTC
Source organism: Neisseriaceae bacterium (assembly GCA_017518785.1). Classification (GTDB taxonomy): domain Bacteria; phylum Pseudomonadota; class Gammaproteobacteria; order Burkholderiales; family Neisseriaceae; genus RGIG9985. Next base: position 13,042 of record JAFWUA010000032.1, on the reverse strand, counting down.
TACGTCATCAATTCAATGTATTACTATGTTCTACTATTATCGAAACAGGGATTGATATTCCTAATGCCAATACGATTATCATTAATCGGGCAGAGCGTTTTGGCATTGCCCAACTACATCAATTACGCGGACGAGTAGGGCGTTCTCACCATCAGGCATACGCTTACTTATTAACCTCTGAATTTTTAGGACGTGATGCTAAAAAACGTTTAGATGCGATTGCAGCTGCCGATGAATTAGGTGCAGGATTCATGTTGGCTATGGAAGATTTAGAGATTCGTGGGGCAGGAGAAATATTGGGAGAGGGACAATCAGGCGATATTACGCAAATCGGTTTAACCTTATACAGCCAAATGTTAAAACAAGCGGTGCGAGATTTAAACAATGGACGTATTCCGGATTTTGAATATGTAGAAAATATGGCAGAGATCAAACTTAATTCGCCAGCATTGCTACCTGATAGTTATTGTTCCGATATTCATGAGAGACTTATTTTGTATAAACGTTTATCATCGAGTACGAGTGATGAAGAAATTAACGATATTTATGAAGAATTAATCGATCGTTTTGGTCTGCCGGAAAACAATAAAGATGGTAAAAATCCGGTAAAAACCCTGTTAGAAAGTCATCGTTTGCGTGTATTAGCACAAAAGCACGGAATTAGCACGGTTTATGTTTCAGATGAGAATATTATTTTGACTTTGGGCAAATATCATCAGATTGACCCTGTAAATATTATCAATTTATTGCAAAATGATCGCAATTGGGCTTTTGCTGGAAAAGATAGATTAAAAATTAGCATATCGAGTCCAACGCTTGATGATAAGGTGCGTAACGTTAAAGAAATATTTACGCGTTTAATTAATCCAGTGATAGATTAAAAATGAGATACTTACTGCGTTCAGGAAAATTTTGGTTCAAATTAGCATGTGCAATTGTAATAATGGCAATTGGCATTGCAATTGGACAAGTATTGTTGGTTCGCATTTTAGATCAAAACACCGTCGAAGCTGCCATTCATAATGCGTTTAATCAACGTGGTTATACCGTAGAATTTGATGGTGAAGTTTCACATTCATGGTTTCCTGCACCTAATATCAATTTATCTCGCATTAGTGTGTTTTATCATGGTAATAAAGTGATTTATGTTGATAAAATGAATTTACGCGTTGCCTATTCATCGCTGTTTTCGCGTCCCAAATTAAGCAAGGTTACAGTGTATCGTCCAGAAATTTGGAGCAAACGTTTGATTGATGGTAGTTGGGATTTGGAAAATTTATTTAAAAATCCACTATCCGAAAGACAACTTCCAGATAATATTGTGATTCATTCAGGTACGATTAATTTAGATCAAGATGTGAAGCAATGGCGTGCAGAAAATGTCTATTTGAGTGGCAAAAATCTCAATCGCAAACAAAGTAAATGGCATACGCAATTCGATTGGACACGAGGTTTGCCTTATACTACTTTGCATATTGCCTTAATCACATCTCTTGAACAAAACTCGAAATCGCTTTGGCAATTTAATAATCTTTCCGGCAGACTTCAAATGAATTTGCCACATCTGCATGATATTGATGCTAATGTAGAAATTCCTCAATTACAATTCAATCATGATACGCAAATTATTACAGCAAATTCTCTTATATGGCGTGGCATTGCTGATAATCAGAAATTGAGTTTCAATGGACAAGGAAATGATTTGCGGATTACGGAAGATGATTCATTGGCAAAAATGCAGTCGAGTAGGGTAGTTGTTCATTGGTTGCGTGATGGAAATCAATGGAGTGCCAATACCATCTTGAAAGATATAATCTGGCAAGATAAAACTATACGTGCCAACGCCAAATTAGAAGGCACTCGTAAAACTAATCAAAACGCACAATTATTTGACATTGATACGAATATTAATTTTTTCCCAATTAGTGGTATGTGGCATCTTGATAATACAAATATTCAAACTCGTCAAACCAAAGCAGATGGTACTTCGCCATCTTGGCAGACTGACCTAAATGGCAAAGCAACTTTTTGGCATAATGGACAATTTAATATTTTTGTGTCAGGTGTATTAGATGGGCAGTCTGTACATGCAAATATTAAGCGTGATGCAATTATTGAAGTACACGATACCGATGATAGTAGTAACGATAATCTTGAAAGTCTGCCGGAAGATCAATCGAATAATCCGGTTATCAAACTATCGGCTGATATTGATGTATTAAATTTAACTCCATATTTAGATTATGAACTAGTCGGAAAAACAGATTCCGAAGAATTATTAGAAGATTGGAATCGTATGCTTGATAAAACGACCAATCTTATCAATCAGATGAAGGATTATCATGTTGATGCCGAAGTCAAAATCGGTCAAATGCACTGGCGAAATTCAGAAGCACATGATATTTCCGGCAGACTATTATTTAATCGTGATGGTTGGAAATGGGCACCGGTAACAGCACACGTGTATGGCGGAGAGTTTTTTGGCAGTGTTGCTATGGAAAATACTCCGGTAAGACGCTATGTATTAGAACAAAAAATGGAAAATGTGTATATCCATGATTGGTTGGCAGATTTATTAGGTCGTTCATATTTTTCTGGCAAGGCAAACGCAACTATGCAGCTTACTATGGAGGGGAACGATGTCAAAACCTTATTATCCAATTTGGGAGGCAATATTGTTTTGAATATTGAAGATGGTGCATTGCACGGCATTGATGCTACATCGTTATTGAAAAATCGTAATAATATATCCACAGCGTTTATGCGTCCGCAAGTTTTTGAACAAAATGTTCTTACTCCATTTCGTTTTTTAAGTTTTCAGACGCGTTGGGTTAAAGGTGTCGGTTATACTCCTCTTATGGTATTTGATAGTCCGGTTTTCAGTGCCGAAGGTGAAGGACGTATTGATTTGAATCAGGAAACTCTGGACTATTCGCTATTGTTATCAGGAAAACTTTCAGCCAATGATATCCAAAATACACGTTTGCCTTTGAGAATTAATGGCAATATTAAATCTCCAAACTATGCTTTGGATTATGCGGCTATTACTCAAAATTTTCAGCGTCAAGAAGATAAACAACGTGCAGTACAAAGCGTTTTACAACAACGATGGACTATTTTGAAACCCTCAAACAGCGATTAAGTGGCTTACAGCATGCGGTTATTGTATGCGACAAAAGTGTAAGCCTAAATTTGTGTAGCCAAATAAGCATGCAGTATCCAAATTTATGGATAGACTGGGTGTGGCAAGATTTACCATGCGATACTAATAATCACATTTGTATTAAATTACAAAATCCACGTGGTATATCTATTTATCACTTAAATGAAAAACAACAACTATGGTTGTTTTCCGGCAGACTTAATACACTGCCGGAACATTTTTTTGGACAGAAAATTATTAATTTATCTAATGAAAAACTGTCAGAACAAATTATTTCTACCAATCAAAATACAAGTTTGCGTCCATGGTTTAGTCTGCCGGAAAGAATAGATGTAGAAAATGTAATTGTAATTGGTGCTGGCATTGCAGGAGCATCAACTGCTTATGCTTTGGCAAGACGTGGAATAAAAGTTCAAGTAATTAGCGATACACCGCCTGCAACTGCGGCATCTGGTAATAAACAAGGTTTGCTTTATGCCAAAATCTCTGCTTACGACACTATGCAGGCTCGTCTTTTATTACAATCATATATTTATACACGTAATTTATTAGATGAATTATTAGAAAAAGATTATTGGTCGGATTGTGGGGTTTTACATTTAGATGACGGTGAGGCAGAAGAAAAACGCAATCGACAATTATCATGCCAAGTAAATAATCTTTATCGCTATATCAATGCCGATGAGGCGACTAATTTAGCCGGCATACCATTAAATAAAGGTGGATTATATTGGCAATATGGAGCATGGATACACCCAGTAGCGTTGGTGAAAAAGCTTTTATCACACCCTAATATTCAAGTTACAGATAATATTCGAATTACATCACTATCTCATCAAGATAACTGGCAATTGATTGATACTAATAAGAAAGCATATAGAGCAAGTCATGTAGTTTTGTGTTGTGGTGCAGACCGTATATTAACTAATGATTGCGGTTTGAATATGCAGGTTATTCGTGGGCAAACCGATTGTGCACTTGCAACAAACTTTTCCGGCAGACTAAAAATTGCATTAAGTGGTAAAAGTTATATTTCGCCGGCTTGGCGTGGTACGCATTGTTTTGGTGCGACTTTTATTCCTAATGATGATAACAATGAAATACGTAGCCAAGATAGCGATACTAATCTACACAACCTATCTTTATTACATAAACAATTAAGAGATGAATTAACTATTCCGGCAGACTATACGCATGCAGCAGTACGAGTTGATGCTTATGATCACTTGCCGGTAGTAGGTAGTGTTGGTGATGCGAAGCTGATGCGAAAAATTTATTCACATCTTGCCTTTGATAAAAAATATCCATACACCCAAGCTTGCCCATATTTACAAGGTTTATATATCAATAGTGCACATGGTACGCGTGGTTTATGCACTGCACCATTATGCGGAGAAGCAGTTGCTGCCCAAATATTAGGTTTGCCACACCCATTTGATAATGCTTTGCGACAAGCATTAAGTCCCAATCGCTTAATAGTGCATGATTTGGTGCATCAATAGAACGAAACATTTGCAAAACTCGTCATTCGTAAATTTGTAGTAGGAAAGTGATTTTTATTTTATAAAGATTCTTCGCTTACGCTCAAAATGACGAATGAGAACAAGGTGAGTTTTGCACAAAGGTTTCAGTTTTACATATTAAATTTGTTGTTAGTATTGTTGTGTACAAGCTTTCCGGCAGTGTTCAAAACAGTCTGAAATCTCTGCAAAACTTGTTATGCTGAACTTTTCGTAGGAAAGTGATGTGTATAGTTTACAATCAAAATAACGAATGGTGAAAAGTTAGATTTTGCATGGGTTTAAGTCTGCCGGAAAACTTTTTAAGCTATTTATGTCCACCAAATGTACCTTGAATACCTTGTGATTTATCTGCAAACGCACCTGCAATATTATCCGCATTAGGACCGTAGAACATGCCTTGATTATTGTTACCCAAAAAGGTGTTATCTTTAATGTTTGCAGAAATAGACACTGATTTAGGTATATTTTTGCTACCAATATCGGTTACTTTTTCTTTCCAATCGCTCAATGTGCCATTTAATGATTTATTGGCAAAATCAGCTTTGATATTAGCCTTACCTTCAAATAAAGAACCATCAGCAGGGCGGAAAGCAAAGGCATGACCATCGTATTGTGCAGTTTGGGTTGGCATTTGTGCCTTATCGGTTGGTACCCCTTGATAGAATGAAACTGCATAGCCTTTTTCTTGATTCATAATAAAGCCATAACGTGCATAGGCGTGATTCGCACCAGCCGGATATACTGCAAAATCAGTTGTTGGATTTTTCTGACTGCGAGTGTTTTGCATATAACTAATATTTGAAGAAATATTAGATGAATTACCTACACTATGAGTTGAACTCGATAACGAAACATTTTGTATTAAACCCTTGCTGTCTAAAAATCGAGCTAATTTTTCAGCAAATTGACGATATCCCTTGTCATTAGCATGAACTTGGTCTGATTTAAGAGCATTATTTGATAAGATTTCCGACCACAAACCACTTACCAAAGGCACATTTTCTTGCTGTGCAATTTCGGCATACATTGGGTGATCGCCTATTTGTCCAGAGATAAGAGTTGGTTCTGCGATTAAGACAACAGGAATTCTTTTTTCTTTTAATAATTGAATTGCTTGCACAATATTATTGCGAGTTGTTGTTTCATCGAGTTGGCGTAAAAAATCATTGCCACCAATGCCAAGTAATACCAATGAAGGACGAGTATCTGCGATTTGAGGAACTCTTTTTAATAAATCAGCAGAAGTATCACCTGATACGCCGTGATTAATAACACGCTGTCCGGTGATTTCTTGTAATACAAAAGGATATGCTGCATTATGTTGAGCTCCATAACCAGTAGTAAGCGAATCGCCCAAGGCGACTATGGTGCCACCTTTAATTTTTACTTTGGAAAAATCAGATTTATTATTGCCATTGTCTAATTTAGCGGTTTTAAATATCCAGTTTTTATTGCCTGTGTCATAAGTCCATTCAACTTGTTGGGCTGCAACAAATTCGGGAACATCTGGCTTATTTGATGGAGTAACTGATGGCAGCATCGTTCCATCATCATTAGAACCACCACCACAAGCGGTTAAAGCAAAAATTTGTGTAATACTCAATGTAATAAATTTGAATTTCATGGCAAATCCTCTTACACAATTAAAATAGTTTTTTAGCTTCGCAGAAACTTCGGTTCGATTGTCTTAAATTTTCACAAACTTCCTTGTATAAATTTCCATGCCAAAAAGATAATTTGACACAAAAATATAAATACCAACCAACCGATATATTTAGTTTGACGGCGTTGGGTGCGTACTAATTCGGCTATTTCACGTTTAAGCAATGCTCTATCATCATCTAATGCATTATTAAGACGGCGAGGCAGGGCAGGTAAAATGCGTGCCCATTCTGGGGCTTCGTGGCGAATATTGCGTAACATGCCTTTTAAGCCAACTTGCTCTTTCATCCAACGCGATAAAAACGGTTTGGCAGTTTCCCATAAATCCAAATCTGGGTCTAATTGTCTGCCTAAACCTTCGACATTTAACATGGTTTTTTGTAGCAAGACTAATTGCGGTTGAATTTCCACATTAAAACGTCGTGAAGTATCAAATAATCGCATTAAGACTAAACCAAAGGAGATTTGCGATAGGGGTTTATTAAAAATCGGCTCACATACAGTACGTACCGCTGCTTCCAATTCTTCTGCTCTTGTGTCTGCCGGAACCCAACCTGATTCAATATGTGCGGTGGCAACACGTTTGTAATCACGATTGAAAAACGCTAAAAAATTAATTGCTAAATAACGTTTGTCGTAATCAGTTAAGCTGCCAACAATGCCGAAATCCAAAGCAATATAACGCCCATCATCAGCAACAAAAATATTGCCAGGGTGCATATCCGCATGGAAAAATCCATAATCAAAAACTTGGGTAAAGAAAATTTCTACTCCTGCACGAGAGAGTTTTTTTAGGTCAATTTTTTTTCGTTTGAGTTCTTCTATATCGGAAATTGGTGTGCCGTCCATCCATTCAACGGTCAATACTTCGCGTGAGCAGTATTCGAAATATGTCTCTGGCACAATTAATAAACGACTGCCGGAAAATTGTCGTTTGATTTGAGCTGCATTTGCAGCTTCATTCATTAAATCGATTTCATCGTGGAGATATTTATTAAATTCGGCAACAACTTCGCGTAAGCGTAGGCGTTTACCATCAGAAAATAGGTATTGTATGGCAGTCGCACTGGTGCGAAGTAATGCCATATCTTTTTCAATCGCACGGCGAATATTGGGACGCAACACTTTTACTGCAACTTTTTGTCCGCAATTACCATTTTTATCAAATAAGTAAGCAGAATGAACTTGGGCAATTGAAGCACTGGCAACTGGAATTTCATCAAATTCTGCATAAAGCTGACCGATTGGTTTGCCAAATTCTTTTTCTATGGTTTTAATGGCAATTTCACTATCAAAAGGTGGCACCTTATCTTGTAATTTTGCCAATTCAATCGCGTACTCTGCCGGAAGAATATCTGGACGTGTGGATAATACTTGTCCAAATTTTACAAAGATTGGTCCTAAATGTTCCAATGCCATACGTAGCCGTTGCGGTAAGGGAATAGTACGCATACATCGCGGAATCGGCACAAGATAAAATAAAATGCGTAAAAACGATGAACGCAATAATAAACGAAATAAATCACTTAATCCGTAAGCATAAACTGTATGAGCTATGGAAATAAATCTAAAAATAGAATTCATTACAATCCTTATCGATTGACTTTAACAAATTATCTGAAACCTTTGCAAAACCCACTTTTTTCGCATTCGTCATTTTGAACTTCGTTACGAATTTTTTTATTTAACAAATAATTAGATTCTTCACTTTCCTGCGGAAAGTTCAGAATGACGAGTTTTGCAAAAATTTCTATCTATGAAGTGCATCAATATATCATGAATTTACATTGATAATATTTTTCCGGCAGACTTATTTTTGTAAAAACAGTAAGTCTGAAATCTTTGCAAAACTCACTTTCTCTTCATTCGTCATTTTGAGCGTAAGCGAAGAATCTTTTATAAAAAAAAAACAACAAATTAGGATTCTTTGTTTTCCTGCGGAAAATTCAGAATTATGGTTTTTGCAAAGGTTTCAGTCTGCCGGAAAACCTACATTAGATTAAACATACGCAATATAACTATCCATAACGATGTTGTTAGCATGGATAACACTGTGGTTAGTGCCACGATATTTGCCATAGCAATATCATTACCCCCCATAGCTCTCACCATAACATAAGCCGCAGCAGCTACAGGGGCTGAACTCATTAAAAACAATACTCCAAAAGAAACTTTATCCAAACCTAAACATAAACCTATTATCACTGCCAGAAGCGGTGCAATAATTACTCTGGCAAGACTTGTCCAAAGAGAGAAATCAAAACGGCGAAAAACTGCTTTAACATCAAAAGTTGCTCCAATACAAATTAAAGCCAAAGGAAGTGCTACCGATGATAGATAATGACCGCTTTGCACAAGGGTTTCCGGCAGACTAATCTTTAATGCACGACATAGTCCTGCTAAAACAATTCCGATAATCAATGGATTTTTAACAATATTAACCATAACTGGTAATAGAGATTTTTTGCTATCCAAAGAACGACTTAAAGTGATTACTGCCAAAATATTGTATAGCACGGTCATTACTCCGGTAAAAACAGCACCAACTGATAAGCCTTCTATACCATAAGCATTAGCACAAAAAGCCAAACCGATAATCGCCGTATTACCACGATAAATTCCTTGCACAAAAACACCACGATCGCGTTTTTTAATCAGAAAACTTGCCACAATTTCTGCACCAATAAATAAAATCAAAGCACAGATTGCACCAGCCAATAATAGTATCCCTTGCCCTGTAATGGCACTTTTACTCTCAATAATCGCAAAAAATAATAACGCCGGCAGTGCCCAATTAAACATCAGTCGCGATGCCAAATGACAGAAATGTGCATCAATCTGCCCCAAACGATTCAATAAATAACCAAATATCAATAAAAAAATACTCGGTAAAGTAACGGTTAAAGCAAAATTAAACGCATTTAAAAATTGATCAAACATAATATTTAATACTTTAAAATTCTATGGTAATTTATTTATTAATCAATATGATAAACTTTTCCGGCAGACTTGTCTTTTAGAGATAAGCACAAAATTCATCATTCATATTTTGAGCTTGGAATGACGAAGGTGGAAAAATTGGTTTTTGCCAATGTGAAACCTTTGTAAAACTCGTCATTCTGAACTTTCCGCAGGAAAGTGAAGAATCTAATTGTTTGTTAAATAAAAAATTCGTAACGAGGTTCAGAATGACGAATGAGAAAAAAGTGGGTTTTGCAAAGGTTTCAATGTTTCAATCTAATTAATATTTTAAGATTCAATACATTTTCCATTTTTTGCAGATGTTGGTCAATTATATATTTGTTGCATTTTATGCGGATTTTTAACATTTAAAAAGCTTTGAATGATTTACATCTAATAGGTTAGAATTAGAAGTTTAGTTGTCCGTAAAAAAGTTCACGTTCAATCAAGGAATTTTTATGAGCACCCCTGCGATTATCCAATCTCTTTTAGACACCGATTTATATAAATTCACCATGTTGCAAGCCATTTTGCACCAGTTTCCGCAAACGATGAGTGAATATCAATTTCGCTGTCGCAATTTAGATGAAACCGTTTATCCTTTGGTTGAAATCAAGGACGAGTTGGAAGATGAATTAGACGCACTGTGCGACATTCGTTTTACGGCTGAAGAGTTGGATTATCTGCGTTCCTTGCGTTTTATAAAAAGCGATTTTGTCGATTATTTGGAGTTGTTTCAACTCAAACGGCGGTTTATTCAAGTGGGCATTGATGAAGTTGGACGCTTGGATATTGTGGTCAAAGGTCCGATGATTCAGGCGATGTTCTTTGAAATTTTCATCTTGGCAATGGTCAATGAATTGTATTTTCGCCGTTTGGAAACGCCCGAAGTGTTAGCCGAAGGGGAAAAACGCTTACAGGCAAAAGCGGCATTTATGAAAGAATGTGAGCAAAAACAAAATCCCAATGACCCGCCATTTGCGATTTCTGACTTTGGCACACGCCGCCGTTATACTTTTGCGTGGCAAAAACATGTGTTAGAAGTGCTGCACAAGACTTCCCCTGCGATTTTTCGCGGCACAAGTAATGTGCATTTGGCCAAAGAATTGGGTTTGGTGCCAATTGGCACAATGGCACACGAATTTATGCAATCGTTTCAATCGCAAAATGTGCGTTTGCGTGATTTTCAAAAAGCAGCATTGGAAAGTTGGGTGCAGGAATATCGTGGCGATTTGGGCGTAGCACTCACCGATACAGTGGGTATGGACGCATTTTTACAAGACTTTGATTTGTATTTTGCCAAACTCTTTGACGGTTTGCGACACGACAGCGGCGACCCTTACGAATGGGGTGAAAAAGCCTATCGGCACTATAAGAAATTACGGATTGACACCAAAACCAAATCGCTCACATTCTCGGACGGTTTGAATTTGCAAAAGGCGTGGGATTTATACCAGTATTTCAAAGACCGCTTTAAGCCAAACTTTGGCATTGGCACAAATCTAACGAACGATATGGGACACACGCCTTTGAATATTGTATTAAAATTGGTCAGTTGCAATGGACAATCGGTCGCTAAAATTTCCGATAGTCCTGGTAAAATTATGACCACAGATAAAACTTTCTTGGATTATTTAAAACAAACTTTTGGTGTGCCTGATTAACCGAAAAACACTTTCAGGCAGCCTGAAACGCCATAGAATAAAAACAATTAAAAGAACACACACACCAAACAAACGCAATCAACAAAGGAAACCCTATGCAGAATTTATTCAATCTCAAAGAAATTCGCCAACGCTTTCCTGCCTTGTGCGAAAAGCGTCCCATTCACGCCCACAAAGGCATTTTCGGCACAGTTGGTGTGATTGGCGGTGCAGTCGGTATGTCTGGTGCAGTGGCATTAGCCAGCGTTGCCGCTCTGAAAACAGGCTGTGGCAAGGTTTTTGCTGGTTTTCATCAAAACACCCTGCCCTTTCCTTACTTGCCTGAACAGCCTGAAATTATGCTCAACACCGCTGACGAACTTATTCGGCGGAAAGACATTGCCGCATGGGTTGTGGGGTGTGGCTTGGGACAAAGCCTGCACGCTAATCGAGTGGTCGCCAAAACCTTGTTATCGCCCAAATTTTCAACCATTGTATTGGACGCAGATGGTTTAAATTTATTGGCACTTTGGGATAAGGAAAATCTGTTCAGGCTGCCTGAAAAAAATATTCGCATTCTTACGCCACACCCATTGGAAGCCGCACGGTTATTGCATTGTAGCGTAGAGAAAGTACTCCAAAATCACACGCAATCGGCATTAGCCATTGCACAACGCTATCAGGCTTGGGTTGTGCTAAAAAGTGCGAAAAGCACGATTGCGTATTATGATGGCACCATTATCATCAACGATAGCGGTCATTCGTCTTTGGCAACCGCAGGTAGTGGTGATGTACTGTCAGGCATTATTGCCAGTTTGTTAGCCCAAAAAATCCCAGTAGAACAAGCCGTTGCAGGCGGCGTGTGGCTACACGGCACAGCAGGCGAAATGTTAGCCGCACAAGGTTTAAGCATAGGGGCAACCGCTGGCGAAATCATCAACCAAGTGCGACTGTTGCGGCATCAATTAACAGTGAGCAATTAGCAATTAGTAATTAGCAATTAGCAGTTGTTTAGTCAAGCCTACGGCTTGACAGATATATTAAGATAACGCTTCGAGTTTCTTTCAAGCAGCCTGAAAAGTTAATCGAAGCGTTATCTAAAAATAAACCGTTTTGTCGTAAGACAAAACGAAAAACCCATTGCTCATTGCTCATTGCTCATTGCTCACTGTTGTAAAAAATACGCTAAAATATCCCCTTTTTATCTTTCAGCCTGCCTGAAACGCTTTGATTATGTCCGATAACTTATCCCCTGCTCCACTAAAAAACATTTTATTAGCAATGATTTACGAATTATTGCTGATTTGTGCCGTGTCGTTTGTGGGACTAATATGTGCCACGCCGTTTGTGTTTATCTTCAAAAATATACCTTTATTATCATCAACTTGTGTTAGTTTGTGCGTTTTAGCCGCGTGGTATTTATATTTAATCGGCACTTGGAAAAAAGGGCAAACCTTGCCGATGAAATCATGGAGTTTGGTGATTAAAACCGCCAACGGCAATCGCCCAACAATCAAGCATTTACGCTTTCGTTTTTTGTGGGCGGTGTTGTTTTTTATTTTAATTCCGTCTATCGCTTATCTTGCTGCACGCCATTTGGGTTATCCGCCTAAAATTTCCGCAGGTTTATCGCTGATTTGGTGGATTCTGCCCATAGGCTGGCTTTTTGTCGGCGGCAATCGCCAAACACTGTATGACTTTTTATCAGGCACAAAATTATTTAAGAAAGTTTAACTATGAATATCACCCTAAAAATTGCCGAAGAGTTGTCGGCAAATGAACGCCAAGTTCAGGCAGCCATTGATTTACTTGATGACGGTGCGACTGTGCCGTTTATTGCTCGCTACCGCAAGGAAGCCACAGGCGGACTTGACGATACACAACTGCGTTTTTTGGACGAACGCCTGCACTATTTGCGTGAAATGGAAAGCCGCAAGGAAACGGTGTTAAAAAGCATTGAAGAACAAGGCAAATTGTCGGACGAATTGCTTGAAAAAATAAAGGCTTGCGACAATAAAACCGCTTTGGAAGATATTTATTTGCCGTATAAACCCAAACGCCGCACCAAAGCCCAAATCGCACGCGAAAAT
>JAFWUA010000031.1 GCA_017518785.1 Neisseriaceae bacterium | reverse complement strand
GGTAACGATTGCAGACGCGCGTTTCATCACGGGTTCCCAGTCTGGGTCGGTCATATCGGTAACCAAAACATCGCCTGATTTGACGGTATCCATTTCGCTTGCGTCCAACACCAAACGCACTTTGCCTTGACCGACTTTTTGCCCAATCGCACGACCTTGCGTGATGATATTGCTTTTATTTTTAATGTTGTAACGGCGGAGTGTGTCCATACGTTTTTCTTGCGATTTCACCGTTTCAGGGCGAGATTGCAAAATGTAAATCTTGCCGTCCAAGCCGTCGCGACCCCATTCAATATCCATAGGACGACCGTAATGTTCTTCGATAATCACCGCATATTTGGCTAATTCGGTGATTTCTTCGTCCGTTATGGCAAATTGTTTGCGTTGTTCAGGCGGTACATCAACTGTTTGAACCGAACGACCAGCACTTGCGGTGTCGGTGAAAATCATTTTAATGGCTTTGGAACCCATTACTTTACGCAAAATAGCGGGTTTATTTGCTTTGAGATTGTCTTTATAGACATAAAACTCGTCAGGATTAACCGCACCTTGCACCACTGTTTCACCCAAGCCGTAAGAGGCGGTAACAAACACCACTTTATCAAAGCCCGATTCGGTATCAATGGTGAACATCACGCCAGACGCACCTGAATCTGAACGCACCATTCTTTGCACGCCAGCAGACAGAGCAACAATATCGTGGTCGAAACCTTTATGCACACGGTAAGCAATTGCACGGTCGTTGTACAAAGAGGCAAATACATGACGCATTGCCTCTTTTACATTTTCATAGCCTGTGATATTTAAAAAAGTTTCTTGCTGACCTGCGAAAGACGCATCAGGCAAGTCTTCCGCTGTTGCAGATGAACGCACGGCAACCGAAATGTCTGGCGTTCCTGCGTCGGAGACCATTTTTTCCCATGCGGTTTTGAGTTCATTTTCTAATTTTTCAGGAAATGGCGTGTCGATAATCCACTGACGAATTTCCTTGCCCACTCGTGCGAGTTCATTTACATCATCGACATTTAAGTCTTTGAGTGCGGCAGAAATTTTGTCGCTCAAACCGTCATGTGCGATAAACGCACGGAAAGCGTCCGAAGTTGTAGCAAAGCCGCCCGGCACGCGTACGCCTTTTTCAGTGAGTTGGCTAATCATCTCGCCCAAAGAGGCGTTTTTACCGCCGACTTTTTCCACATCGGTCATACGCAGGTTTTCAAACCAGATAACGAAATTGTCTGACATAATTCTCTTTCAGATTAAGGTGAAATTTTGACAAAAGTTAAACTGCTATATTTTAACGGTTTGATTATTTTATGTCATTAGCTTTTAACTATTAAATTGTATAGTCTTGAAAATATTTAATATTAAAACGTTTTCCGGCAGACTTCGTGTATTAAGAGATTCCTGCAAAACTCGTCATTTTGAATTTCACGAAGTGAAATGAAGAATCTAACTTATTGTTTATAAAGATTCTTCGCTACGCTCAGAATGACGAGTAATAGAAAAAATCGAGTTTTGCAGGAGTCTCATTATATATAAATGGTCTGCCGGAAAACATCAGTACGGCATATAAACATCAAAACGAGTACTTTTACCAATATATTGGTATGCAGGCTTTTCATCGTTTATTGTTTCAGATATACGCGGACGTTTCACTACGATGCGTTGTGCAGGAAATTGTCGAGCACAATGTAGCAGCGATGGGGCGTCTTTATCATCTCCGACTATTGCAGATAAAAAACGCATTTCTTTTTTTACCAATGATGTTTTTTGTCGTTCTGGAAACATAGGGTCTAATACGATAGCTTGAGGTTTGGGCAATGAATTTTGGTTATTAATTGACCCTATGGTTAAAGTCATTTTCTGAATAATTGAAGCAGTTGATTTACAATTGAGAGCACGTCTCATCCCATCAAGTAGTAACAGTGCCACCACTTTATTGCGTTCAAATAGATAAACATCAGCGTCTAAACTGGCTAATACAAAGGCATCTCTGCCTAATCCTGCGGTTGCGTCCCATATTATTTTGTTTTCTTTGATATTAACTGCATTAGCAATCATTTCTTTCCCAGAAAAACGTCTACGATGATTTAGGCTTCCCTCAACAAAATCTACATAAACTTTTTCTTTTTTGCCGTTAGTCAAAACAATTTTATCTTGTGCAATAGTTAAAAAATAAGCAATAGGAGGCAGTTCGAAAATTATAGGAATCCCCATAGATTCGATTTTTTCCAATCGCTTATTTTTTTCAGAAAAGGTGATATCTTGTGGTAAATAAAATGGAATCATAATTGGCATTTAGTAGCCATTATTTTAATAGCCAAATGGATGGCGATTTCTGCTGTGCACAAAGGCATACCACAATATAAACAAAATCGCACTGAAAAAAAGCAAACTCCACGCTGGTATAGGTAAGAATAGTACTTTTTCTACTTGGGCACATTCTCCTGAACCTAATAATACTTTGGAGAACATTTCAGAAAATGGTAGAGTTTTTATCATAAAATTCAAACCAGGTCCGCAAGCTGGAACTTTATCTGGTGGTAAATTTTGAATATATAAATGACGTATGGCAACACATAAACCAAACACTGCCGGAAGGCTAACTAAAAAGCTTGCTACAAAACGTGTGATGGGCGACCATAATCTAAACGCCAAACACAATAGTGCGACCGCACCAGTTGCCATAACCGCAACTCGTTGAAAAATGCACAACGGACAGGGTGTTAGTCTTAACACATATTGAGCAAAGAAAGAACCACCAGTTGCCATCAATGCAAGCAGAACAACGATAATCAAATATTTTTTGTAAGTCAGTCTCATAACAATACGTTTTTTTACCTCAAAACGCACGAAGTGTACCACCTAATGATTGATAAATGCAAAGTCATTATAAAATCAAGCAAATTTTGTTGATTAATATTCTATTTTCTACAAACAAACTAATCAATCTAATAATGATAAAAACAAACTATTGAAAATAGCGATATAATGGACGAATATTATTTTATATTCGGTAAAATTTGATATGAGTTTGTTCATTACTCGTGTTATGAAAAATATAAAAAAATCTCATTTTTTATATCTTGTATTGTTGGGGATTACTCTGCTCACATCTTGTAAACCTGCCGGCGTGGTGCAAGAAAAAAATAACAATATTGATTGTTACAGTGATGATGTAATCAATAGCTATCGTAATTTGATTGATAATTCATTGATGAATGTAGTTAAAACTCGCTTGGAAACAAGTAACGGCTTGCCAGTTGAAATCAAATACGTACAAGATGGTTTTAGAGGTAGTAAGGTTGTATTGGAAAGTATTTCATCACAAACCATTGCGACTTCTAATTCCTGTCGTGCTCGTTTAAGTGTTACTTTACCTCGTGATGTATGGGAAACTGCACAACAGTTTTCTCCGCTACTGTATTCACCAAATCGTTATGAAACAGAACTTAATAGTGCTGCAAATGCAAATTTAATTTTACGTAAAGATACCACCTTAATACAAACGGTTAATTACACTGTTACAAAGAGCAATGAACAAATCAAAGTTGATGCCGATGAAATTGAGTTAATGCGTATCAGTCAAACATTGGGCGTTGCGTTGTTGCCATTTGCAATCAAGGATTATGTTGATATTGGTGGAGTAGCGGTGGCACGAAATGATGTATTGGATGATGTGCAACGACCAGTGGCAGATGATGATGAAAGTACGCCAATTATTAACACTCTGCCGGAAAGTGAACATATTGATATAAAAGATAATTCAAAACAAGATGATAGTACTGAAGTTTTACAACAAGAGTTTAATGAAGCACAGCGTGAATTGTCTGCAAAATGGGAACGTTTAGATGAAACTGTGCGTGATAGTTTGATGAACGAGCAAAGTCATTGGCGTGATAGTTTAATTACTCGATGCAATCAAAAAGATACTGTAAAACGTTTGCAATGTTCTATTAATCAAACGCGAGAACGTATTAGCTATTTGCAGGATTTTTCGATTGATTAAGATTTAGTTTGTTTTAGTTTTATTAATTTTAAAACAACGCCCTGCAAATGCAAGGCGTTGTTTTAACCATAATAACGATTAGATTTCATACGGGTCAATCGACAAGATTGCGTCCGCACCTTCCAAAATTCGTGTGGTGTAGGAATTGACCTGCGGCAGTACATAATCGAAATACACTTTGGCGGTTTCGATTTTGCGGCGGTAGAAATCAGGCGAGAACATTGCGTTATCAGGGTCGTTCAAGGCTTGTTTGGCGTGCATACAAGCTTTTGCCATTTCGCCTGCACCAATCATCGTACCCATCATCATTAAATAAGGAATACTGCCTGCGGCGGCTTTTTCGATT
>JAFWUA010000030.1 GCA_017518785.1 Neisseriaceae bacterium | reverse complement strand
GTGTGGGTCGAAAGACCCACCAAAATGTTAAGAATTACAAGTATTTGAATTTTAATTATTTTTATCTCGACCTATCGGTCAAGTTGGTGGGTCGAAGACCCACCTTACGGCGTTTTGTTTTAAAATAGTAGGGTTTTGCAGTGGTTTCTTACTCGTCATTTTGAGCGTAGCGAAGAATCTTTATAAACAATAAGTTATATTCTTCATTTCACTTCGTGAAATTCAAAATGACGAGTTTTGCAGGAGTCTCTATAATTGATTGTAGCAAAATGAACTCAAAAGAATATGTCAATCCATAAGAAAAATAGTTCTGATATGCATCGACTATAATTTATTGATCACGTAGTTTTTGACGCAACACTTTGCCTACATTACTTTTCGGTAACTCATCACAAAATTCTATTATTTTTGGTACTTTGTAAGCAGTTAATTGTTTTTTGCAATAAGATATGATTTCTTCTTTGGTGAGTTTAGATGGATTATTACGTACTACAAATATTTTGATAGCTTCGTTATTTTTTTCATTTAAAGTACCGATGCAGGCGACTTCGCGTACCCCCTCCATATTTGCAACAATCTCTTCTATTTCATTAGGATAGACGTTAAATCCAGAAATAACAATGATGTCTTTTTTGCGATCGATTAGTCTAATAAATCCGCGATTATCCATAGTACAAATATCGCCAGTAGATAACCAACCGTCTTTATCAAAAACTTTGGCAGTTTCTTCATCTGTCTGCCAATAACCTTTCATCACTTGTGGTCCTTTCACCCACAATTCGCCAACCTCTCCAATTGGTACTTCACAACCATCATTGTCGCGAATTTGTACTTCGGTGTTTGGAATTGGTAATCCTATATCTCCGGTATATTCTGTGATATTCAATGGGTTTACACAAACTCCTGGACTGCATTCGGTTAAGCCATATGCTTCAATCAGTGGTAAGCCTGTTATTTTATACCACTGTTTTGCAACACTTTTTTGAGTTGCCATACCTCCACTTAATGAAAGCTTCCAAGTGGAAAAGTCTATTTTTGCAAAATCAGGATTATCTAATAATGCATTAAATAAGGTATTAACTCCGGTAATTACAGTGGTTTTAGTATGGCGTAATATTTTTATAAAACTTTTAATATCACGAGGATTGGTAATAAGAACATTGGTAGCACCTACATTGCATGCAATCATTAAATTTACGGTCAGAGAAAAAATATGATACAGCGGCAAAGGGGTAACGAAAGTTTCTTCACCAAAGATTAGTTTATTTTTAATCCACTCACGAGCTTGTGCCATATTGGCACAAATATTTCCATGAGTAAGCATTGCACCTTTGGCTGTACCTGTTGTACCACCGGTATATTGTAACATTGCCAAATCATCTAATGACAAAGCAACTTCAACAAATGGCTTTTGTTTACCCAATTCAATCGCTCGATTAAAACTAATAGTATTTGGCAAATTATATTCTGCAATCATTTTTTTGATATAACGTACTGCAAAATTAATTACTCTACCCTTGATGCTTCCCAATAAATCTCCAATGCGTGCAATAATAATATTTTTAATTTGAGTTTGTTCTATTATAGAAGATAGCGTATTAGCAAAATTTTCCAAAATAATAATAGTGGTAGCACCACTATTATTGAGCTGATACGCTAATTCACGTGGGGTGTACAATGGATTAACATTCACCACCACCATTCCAGCACGCAACGCCCCAAAAATTGCAACTGGATATTGCAATACATTAGGCATCATAATCGCAATACGTTCACCACGCTTTACTTGCAAATGATTTTGCAAAAATGAAGCAAAATATTTTGTTAATAATCCTGTTTGATAAAAGGTTAAAGAAGTACCAAAATTACGATACGCAACACGTGAGGAAAATCGTTCAACACTGTGTAAAAAAACATCAGGTATTGACGAATATTGAGCGACATTGGCATCTGTCGCCACCCCCTGTTCGTAGTTATTTATCCATATCTTTTTCATAATTATCAACAGATTAAATAAATTATTCCCTGCCTAATATTATAAGCAAATATTTTTTATTTAGTTGTCCAATTAGTGTGCAGTGCAAACTTAATAGATTGCCAATTTAGATTAACTTTTACTATTAAAAAATACTAATTGATATCATTAATCAATGGTAGAAACAATAATACCGCCACCCAAACAACAATCACCATCATACAATACCGCAGATTGACCAGGAGTTACTGCCCATTGTGGATTATCGAAAATAAGTTTGGCATATCCATCTTCTTGATAAATTAATTCACACAGTGCATCTTCCATGCGATAACGTGTTTTTGCAGTATATTTTCCAGCAGGAGGTTTTTCCGGCAATGTGTAAGACATATTATTCATCAACAAACCTTGTGATAATAATAAAGGGTGATTATGTCCTTGCACTACGATTAATTCATTGTTTTTCAAATCTTTACCTGCAACAAACCAAGCTTCCCCTGCTCCTCCTATATTCAATCCTTTACGTTGCCCAATTGTATAAAAACTTAAACCACAATGTTCTCCGACAATTTTACCTTCCGGAGTACGCATCACTCCTGCATATGTAGGAAGGTATTTTTGTAAAAACTGCCGGAAAGGACGTTCACCGATAAAACAAATTCCGGTGCTATCTTTTTTATGTGCTGTTGGCAATTTAAGTTTAGCTGCAAGTTCTCTAACCTCTGTTTTTTTCATTTCCCCCAAAGGAAATAGTGCGTAAGACAGTTGATATTGAGACAAACGATATAGAAAATAACTTTGATCTTTACTATCGTCCAAACCTTTGTATAAATAATGCACGCCATCACGCTCTATTTTACGTGCATAATGTCCAGTGGCAATAGCAGCCGCATCATGCTGCAAAGCGTGTTCAAGAAAACACTTGAATTTAATCTCTGAATTGCACAATATATCTGGATTGGGAGTACGTCCTGCACTGTATTCATCTAAAAAATAGCTAAAAACTCTATCCTTATATTCTGATGCGAAATTAATTAAATCAATATCTATACCCAAAATATCTGCAACAGCAATCGCATCTAATGAATCTTCTTTGATTGAACAATAACCATCATTGTCATCATCTTCCCAATTCTGCATAAAAATACCACGCACACCAAACCCTTGTTGTTGCAAAATATGTGCAGCAACAGAAGAATCTACACCACCAGAAAGTCCAACTGTAATATTTGTCATAGTTCTTTAATTATAAGCTAAAATAAAACCTTTCCGGCAGACTATACTTAATTTACATATTATTATAAATAGTCTGCCGGAAATATAATATTTGTTGTCAAGATAATGATAATTCTTTTATTAATTTAATAGTTTCATAAATTGGCAATCCCATTACTCCACTAAAACTACCGGAAAGATTAGTAACAAAAGTTGCACCAATTCCTTGTATAGCATACGCACCGGCTTTATCTTGCGATTCTCCACATAAAAGATATGCTTCTATTTCATCATCTGATAATTCGGCAAAAGTAACATGACTTGTACTAACTCTTGTTTGTTCTTTATTATCAAGTGATACACATACAGCACTGATTACTCTATGGGTTCTTCCTGATAACATTTTCAGCATCGAGTGGGCATCTTGTTTATCTTTTGGTTTGCCTAATATTTTATCGTCAATTACTACTGCGGTATCGGCACTAATAACTGGAATAGCAGTGGTTGCTAAAAAACGTGCATTGCGATTTTTCTCTTGTGCCATACGAATAACATAAGCTTCCGGCTTTTCATTATCATAAACAGATTCATCAATTTCAGATGGCAGACGAATTACCCATAACCCTATTTTTTCCAATAATTCACGCCTACGCGGACTGGCAGATGATAGATAAACATGACTAAATGGAAGTAAATTATTTTTCATTTAATTAGTAGCCTTTAAGCTTGCCTTACCCAAAATTATTAATTACAAAGTCTGCCGGAAAAATTATTTGTTTGTAATTTCTTTGGTAAAACATGCCAAATAATTAACATCTGTACTATCACATAAAACATAATTACGCCATAATGGTCGATATTTCATACCGCCAAATGCAATTGGAGTTAATCCCGATATTCTTGCCATACGCGATAATTCAGCAGGAGTTATGAATTTGTTAAAATTATGTGTTCCACGTGGCAACATCTTCAAAATGTATTCTGCCGCAACAATAGCATGTAAATAAGATTTAGCGTTACGATTTAATGTAGAAAAAAATACTTTACCATTTGGTTTTACCAAACGTGCACATGCATTAATAATCAACTGCGGATCTGGGACATGCTCTAACATTTCCATACATATTACGCTATCAAATGTTTCCGGCAGACTATTTGATAATTCTTCTGCTGAAATTTGAAGATAATCAATGTTAAGTCCGCTAATCTGGGCATGATTACGTGCAATTTCAAGTGAACGCTCTGCCATATCGATACCTGTTACTTGTGCACCAGCTCGCGATAAGGCTTCGGTCAAGATTCCTCCACCACAACCTACATCAACTACTCGCTTATCTTCAATCTCGTCATGTATGCAGATAAAATCTAAACGAATTGGATTAATATCATGCAGGGTTTTGAGTTCTCCGTTTGGATTCCACCAATCTTCTTCAAAACGACTAAATTTTTCAATTTCTGCTGTATCAACGTTGCTATTTGACGATTGTTCACTCATATAAAATCCCTTTGATTATATTTTTGCCACCCCTGAAAAACGATATGCCCTACCGCTGTGAAAATGGTCAATCGGACCATGTCCTTTGCCAAGCTGCCAATCAACAGCTTCTGCAATTGCAATTTGTACATAATTTTTTGCAGCTAACACCGCTTCTTGCATATTAGGCAATTGCGGACGCAAACATGCAATTGCAGATGATAATGTACAACCAGTTCCATGAGTATTGTTAGTTTTAATGCGAGGTTTGATATATTTTTCTGATATTTCATTGGTAAATAACCAATCAGTTGCATCTTTTCCAACGCCATGCCCTCCTTTCGCCAATACGTAACGTGCACCTTTATCAAGTAAAATGCGACTTTGTTCTTCTATTTGTGCATCGGACATAGCAACTTCATCAGCCATAGATAATTGGCAAAGTTCATGTAAATTTGGAGTAACAATATTTGTAATAGGAAGTAACTCATTGATTAATTTATTAGTAACATCGCATTCAACCAAAGCATCACCAGAAGTAGCAACCATCACAGGATCCCACACTACACATGCTGGCTGATATTTTTTTAAGATATTAATCACAGCATCAATAGCTTCTATATTCGGAAGCATTCCGATTTTTACTGAACAAATGCCAATATCATCAAAAACAGCTTCACATTGTGCAGCAATAATATCTGCATCAACAGGATTTAAGGAACGTACTCCTTGTGTATTTTGCACTGTAACCGCAGTAATAGCACAGCAACCATAACCACCTAATGCACTTATAGTCTTTAAATCAGCCTGCACACCGGCACCAGCAGAAGAGTCAGAACCTGCAATTGTTAAAACTTTGGGATTAGAATTAAGAACACTCACGTTTTTATCCTTTCATTTTGAATGTTAAAACAGATGATGTGTAATCACTCTTCTTTTTCCTCAACGTCTTCTTCAAAATCTTCCTCATTATCATCGTCTTGCTCATTGTTCAAATCAACAAGCATACCATTCATAGCCAAGCTACCATCTTTCAAAGACAAAGTTCCAGATAAAACATTGTTATTGCGTTTTAGATACCCTTGCTCAACCAAATTATCTATAACATTATTGGTCATAATTTGTATGGTTTCACGAATTTCATCGAGATGTTGGTTATTGTTATTCTCATCTACCGCAAAAAGAGTACTAACCTGCGATTGTGCTAAATCCTCCACCACTTTCATTGGTATGGAATATTGAAATTCAGCATTAATTTTTGGTACCAAGAGATTTACATCGTCCAAATCTCTCTCCTTAATGTCATTCAAGGAAAAAAATCCATCAAGGCTAATCTTGCCACTTGGCATATTAAAATTGAATGTACGCAATGAAAATTTAGGGTCATTAGCAAATAGTGGCAAACCTTCTTTATGAGCTATTGCAATTACTTGTTCACGCCATTCTTCCTTATCAGGATCAATGGTGATATTGGATAGTTTATCCCGCACCGCTTTGAGTGAACCTGCATGTAAATGCTCGGCACTAACATCAATTACCATAGGACCGTATGTCTCTTCTGCATAAACCATTTTATCAAAACCAATTTTTCCTTGTGCATCAACAAATTCGTTGTCTAACTCCAAAGAAGTGTTAAGCATAAAATGGTCAATCGAAATATGCGTAGGAGGTAGTTCAACTGATGGATTGATAAAACCACCAACTTGTAAATTTCCCAACATATTGACCAAATCATTCAGACGAATCCGATATTTGGTTTGCTGATTCCAATTAAGTTCAAATTTTTCCAAAGATAAAGTACTATCACCAGTATGGATTGGACTAACACGTGCAGTATGAGTTAAATAATCAAACTTTTTCAAGGAAATATCACCTTGATCTGCCAAGATTATTTCTAATGATGGAGCAGTAATATGGCTCTCATATTGAGAATATAACGGTTTGTATTGGGTATTGATATTTAAACCACCCCATTTAATTTCTATTCCAGAAAGTTCTTTATATTCAAAGTTCAAAACTTTCAAATACAGTCTGCCGGAACCTGATAAAGAAATGGTATCAGTCAAACTAACCGGCATATCATCATCAAAAAACTGTTTTAATGTCCTTTTTTGTGCATCGGTAAAAATAAATTCACTGTTAACCTTTGCTATCCCAACCCGATTTCCAATCCAAGGTCCGTGTTTGACATGGCTTTTGACAATGATTGGATCTTTTAACAATGTACGTAATTGTTCCGGCAGACTATCTCCTATTTTGTCTGCAAGTTGTGGCAATAAACGTATAGTGATTTCCTCTTCCGATGAGAATAAACTTCTATTGTAATTATATTTCTCGACAGTTAAACCAGAAGTATTAGAAATTACATCACGTCGTGCTGACAATGTTTGTTCAGCACGCAAACCAAAATAATAGGAGCTAACAATATAAGTAGCAATACATAAAAAAATAAATGTAACTGTAAGAATTAACGTCTTCTTCATATGACATATTAACCAATTTATTCTTGAATATTTGAAAGATTCGTAAGTATACCGCTAAACTTACAAAAGTCCGAAAACTATTTTTAAATAATTATCCCTCGTGCAATAAATTCACGTGCCATTTCCCAACGTGCAACTGTACCAACATCAAGCCAATTAGAAGTAAGATGGCATGCTAATATCGTATGATTTTTTGCACCTTCACGCAACAGGGGTAGAAGTGGCATCCTCTCCCCTCTTACAACACTTGCAAAAAAATCTGGGTGATACGCACTAATACCACTAAATGTGTACAACGGCTCAACATCTAATGATAAATACCCATTATCAATACCAAAATCTCCTTGCATATTATGGACTGGATTATCAACTAACCATAAACACGCATTTTGTTTGGAAGTCAATTGGTTAGCAGTTTCACATACACAAGAAAAATCAATATCCGTCAAAATATCGCCATTAACTACAATAAATGGTTTATTTCCCAATAACGGCAATGCATTAGCAATTCCACCAGCAGTTTCAAGACTGCCGGAAAATTCTGGCGAATAATGAATTTGTACTCCAAATTTTTTACCATCGCCCAATGCTTGTTCGATTTGCTCTCCTAACCATGCTATATTAATCACCACATCTTGCACTCCTGCATTAGACAAAAGACGCAAAGTACGAGAAATTAAAGTTTCGTTATTGCCTAATGATAGTAATGGTTTGGGACAAACATCGGTAAGTGGTCGCAATCTCTCCCCCCGACCAGCTGCTAAAATCATTGCTTGCATCGTATTATCTCTAAATTAGACAGTATTTATCTTTGTGATGTAAAACTAACGTTTAATCTCTACAAAACAAATCACGTGTATAAACCTTATCTTTTACATCACCAAGTACGTCTTCATCAAAACGATTAGCTAAAATTACATCACTTTGTAATTTGAATTTATCCAAATCATTAACTACTTTCGATTGTAAAAATTCTGTACCATCTTCCAAAGTAGGTTCATAAATAATAATCTGAATATCTTTATCTTTGATGCGTTGTATAACTCCTTGTATCGCAGATGCCCGGAAGTTATCGGAATTGGATTTCATAGTAAGTCTATACACTCCTACCGTTTGGGGATTCTTGGCAATAATTTGATTTGCAATAAAATCCTTTCTTACCGCATTGGACTTAACAACTGCTTCAATCATAGTTTGTGGAACATTTTTGTAATTGGCAAGCAGCTGTTTGGTATCTTTTGGAAGGCAGTATCCTCCATAACCAAATGATGGATTATTGTAGTGATCTCCAATGCGAGGATCCATACATACACCATCGATTATCATCTGTGTATTAAGCCCTTTACTTTGAGCATATGTATCTAATTCATTAAAATATGAAACACGAACTGCAAGGTAAGTGTTAGCAAATAATTTGATAGCCTCTGCTTCTGTGGGATTTACAATTAGTACTGGAATATTTTGTTCAGAATGTCCTGCTCTTTTTTCTTCTATTCTTGCTCCTTCCAACATAATATCTGCAAACATCTTGGCATCTGCAATACGATTATCATAAGCACCTACGACAATACGACTCGGATGCAAATTATCATATAACGCTTTTGATTCTCTTAAAAATTCTGGACTGAAAATAATATTATCTACGCCGTATTTTTCTAAAATAGAATCAGTGTATCCAACAGGAATAGTGGATTTAATAACCATCAACACATTTGGATTCACTTTGAGCACCCACTCGATAGCATCTTCTACGGCAGATGTATCAAAAAAGTGATTTTCATCATCGTAGTTAGTAGGTGTAGCAATGATAACTAACTGTGCAGACTCATAAGCTGCTTTTTTATCCGTGGTGGTATGAAGATTCAAAGTTCTTTGCCCTTCTCTTGCTTCCTTAAAAAACCTCTCAATCTCGTCATCTTGAATTGGACTGATGAACTTATTGAGTTTTTCCGCCTTATACTCGGTGGTGGTAATGGCGGTTACTTCATGTTTTTGAGCAAGCAAAACTGCAAGACTCAATCCAACGTATCCTACTCCGGCAACTGTAATCTTCATGTGCTTTTTATCCTTTTTAATATAATTTAGAACAATTATTTAAATGAAAAAATTAATAAAAAACGATTCCCATCATTAACTTATAATCCTGGTTTCATATTTTTTCTTTTTCAGCAATCCAAACCACATATTCCAGCAAGCATACCATAATGCAACAACTACTGACTTTTCATCACATACATGAAATAAATCATAGTGGCTTTTCAATTTTCTACTCAACTTGTCATGACTAATACTATTCTTTCTTACTCTGTATTTTGCAAGACTCTCCTGCAATAAATGTGCTTTCATATTAGGCTTTTTACATAGTTGAAGTTGAATCGCATAATCGTTGTTCTTCTTAATGTCTTTAATTTGTATTAAACCAAAATGCTTGGCACTATACATCATAGTTAAATGACCAATATAATCATATCTGTACATCTTCTGTTTATCTACAATTTTTGGTCCAGAAACATAGATATTTAGCAGTTTTCCATCTTCATCTATCTTTTCATATTCTGTATACGATAATACATAACCATTATTTTTCATGAAGTTAATTTGTTTTTCTAACTTTTCAGGTTTCCACAAGTCATCGGAATCGAGAAAAGCAATCCACTCACCTTGTGCTTCTCTCATAGCCTTATTTCTTGTCAACGCTGCACCACTATTTTTTTCGTTATGGAAATACTTTACTCTTTTATCAGCAAGAAAAGGAGTTACTACTTCATCTGTATTATCAGTTGAACAATCGTCCACTATGATAAGTTCCCAATTTTGGTATGTCTGGTCTATTACACACTGAATAGATTCAGCTATAAATTTCGCTGTATTCCAAGACGGCATAATAATGGACACTAATCCTTCTATCATTTTAAATCTCCATTAATTTTAATCATTACGTATATTTTTTTTTATTTTCAAATTCATTAATTAAATCAGAAGCATATAATTGAAGGGTATCATACTGTGATTTACTTATTTTCCCATCTTGTAGCAAAGTATCGCCATAATCAAGTGCCGTAGCATGTTCTCCGTCTGTGATTCCATCTTGTTTTATAAGTGCAACCTTAATGGTATCTAATATAATTTTTACGTCCCCCCAAAATGTTACATCTTCTATATATTTCAGATCCCATTCTAACTTTTCTGTCCAAGTAATTGCATTACGTCCCCTAACCTGTGCCAAGCCACTCAATCCAGGTTTTGCCGTGTGTCTCATGCGTTGTTGTTCATTCATAAATACCATATCTCGCACAAGTTGTGGTCTAGGACCTATCAGACTCATATCTCCTTTGAAAATATTAAATAACTCCGGCAATTCATCAAGGCTGGTTTTCCTTAACCACGAACCGAACGGAGGTAGTCGTAAATCATCGGAAAGTAACTTGCCATTTTCATCTTTCTCATTTGTCATTGTCC
>JAFWUA010000029.1 GCA_017518785.1 Neisseriaceae bacterium | reverse complement strand
CCCATTCGCCCACCGTTGCGTAACTATTCAGCGAGCGTTCAGTGGCTTTGAAACTAGGGTCGCCAATCATACCTGTTGCCCCACCAACTAATGCAATCGGCGTGTGTCCTGCGTCCTGAAAGCGTTTGAGCGTTAAAACAGGCAATAAATGCCCAATGTGCAGACTGTCGGCAGTGGGGTCAAAACCGCAGTAAAGCGTAATTTTTTGTGTGTCTAAAATCTCGCCCAAAGCGGCTTCGTCTGTGGTTTGGGCAATTAAATGGCGTTGTTTTAAGTCGTGAATTAAAGCGTTCATAAAATATTAATTCCGTGTGATTATTAGAGTATGCCTGTAAGTCATCTTTCATTTTAGGCGTTTAGCAAGATGGCATTGTAACATCTTGACTACATTATTTTCGTAAATAAACTTGATATTGACGATAATTGCCCCACATCAGGAAAAGAGCCATACATCAGACATCAACAGCATCGCTTGATTATGGTAGAATTGGCAGATTTAATTTTTGCCGCAGTCATGGGTTAGGAAAACGTTTTATGTTAAGCAATATCGCTAAAAAGATTTTTGGTAGTCGCAATAGTCGCCTATTAAAACAATATGGAAAAATAGTAAATAAAATCAATGCACAAGAGCCTAAAATGCAGGCTTTAAGTGATGAAGAATTACAAAAACTCTCCCTTGAATTAAAGGAAAAAGTGCAATCTGGAACAGGCTTAAACGAGGTTTTAGTTGAAGCCTTTGCCTTGTGTCGTGAAGCCTCCAAACGTGTTTTAGGTATGCGACACTTTGATGTGCAATTGATTGGTGGTTTAGCATTGCATGAAGGCAAAATTGCTGAAATGCGTACTGGTGAAGGTAAAACTTTGGTTGCAACCTTACCGGTTTATCTCAACGCCCTGACAGGACGTGGTGTCCATGTGGTTACAGTCAATGATTACTTGGCTTCTCGTGATGCTACGATTATGGGCGAGTTATATCGCTTTTTAGGCATGTCGGTGGGTGTAAATTTGACACAAATGCGTCCTGAATACAAACAAGCGGCATACGCATGCGATATTACCTACGGCACTAATAATGAATTTGGTTTCGATTATTTACGCGATAATATGGTGCAATCAGCATCGCAACGAGTACAACGTCCCTTGTATTTCTCGGTTGTTGATGAAGTAGATTCCATTTTAATTGATGAGGCACGTACGCCATTAATTATTTCAGGTGCAGCAGAACACGATATTACTTTGTATCAAACTTTGGATAAAGTGCCGGCATTATTAGTACAACAAACCCAAGAAGATAGTGATGAGGGCGATTATTGGGTTGATGAAAAACAACACCAAGTTATTTTGTCAGAAGCAGGACATGAAAACGCTGAAAAAATTCTTACCGAAATGGGCTTGTTACCAGAGGGAGAATCTTTATATTCAGCTAAAAATATCACCTTGGTGCATCACTTATTAGCCGCCTTGCGTGCTCATAGCTTGTACCACAAGGATCAACATTATGTAGTAACCGATGATGGCGAAGTGGTGATTGTTGATGAATTTACCGGTCGTCTAATGGAAGGTCGCCGTTGGTCTGATGGTTTGCATCAAGCAGTTGAAGCCAAAGAAGGCGTGGAAATCAAGCAAGAAAATCAAACATTAGCATCAATCACATTCCAAAATTATTTCCGTTTATACGAAAAATTAGCTGGTATGACTGGTACTGCTGATACCGAAGCTTACGAGTTTCAAAATATCTACAATTTAGAAACCGTAATTATTCCAACAAACCTGCCGATGATTCGTAAGGATTACAACGACCAAGTTTTCCGCACAGCAGAGGAAAAATATGAAGCAGTTGTTGCCGATATTAAAAAATGTCATGAAGCAGGACAACCAACCCTTGTGGGAACAACCAGCATTGAAAATTCGGAATTAATTTCTGAATTATTACGCAAAGAAGGCTTACCTCATAACGTTTTAAATGCCAAAGAACACGAACGTGAGGCAGATATTGTGGCACAAGCCGGCAAGCCAGGCATGATTACCGTGGCTACTAATATGGCAGGTCGTGGTACTGATATTGTATTAGGCGGAAATATCACTCATAAAATTGCTGATATTAATAATGACGAACAACTTTCCGATAGCGAAAAATCAGAAAAAATCCAAAAACTACAAGAAGAATGGCAAGTATTGCACGACCAAGTATTAAAAGCCGGTGGTTTGCATATTATTGGCACAGAACGCCATGAAAGTCGCCGAATTGACAATCAATTGCGTGGTCGTTCTGGTCGTCAAGGAGATCCTGGTTCCAGCCGTTTTTATCTCTCCTTTGAAGATCCGCTATTGCGTCTATTTGCATTAGATCGTGCAGCAGCAATTCTTAATCGTTTAGCCCCAGAACGTGGTGTGGCAATCGAACACGGTTTGCTTACTCGCCAAATCGAAGGAGCACAACGCAAAGTTGAAGGACGTAACTTTGACATTCGTAAGCAATTATTAGATTACGATGACGTAGCCAATGACCAACGTAAAGTCGTATATCGTCTGCGTAATGAAATTTTGGACGGTGAAATATCATCAGAAGATATGGGACAAATTCGCCGCGATGTCATGGAAGGCGTGTGTGATGAATTTATCATGCCAGATTCTATGGAAGAAGAATGGGATATTGATGGATTAGAACGCACTCTTTCGGGAGAATTTGCCACTACCGACATTAACATTCGTCAATGGCTAAAAGACGATAAACAATTAGATTCGGAAGATATTAAACAACGTATCATCGAACGCATTGAAGCTGACTACCAATCCAAAGTAGAAATGGTTGGAACAGAAGGTATGGCAGCATTTGAACGCAATGTAATGCTAAATGTAATTGATTACAAATGGCGTGAACATTTGGCACAGATGGATAACTTGCGACAAGGAATACACTTGCGTGGTTACGCTCAAAAAAATCCGAAACAAGAGTACAAACGCGAAGCCTTTGGCATGTTTCAAACTTTTATGTCGGATATTTATCGTACTTTGACTCAATATTTGGTATCAGTGCGTATTCAATTTATGGAAGATGATCAATCATCACAAGAAAATAGTCTGCCGGAAAATACTGCTGATAATGATGAAATAGATTATTCGCCAGATGCTCTACGTGCTCGTGGTATAGTGATTTTCCGTAACGATCCATGTCCATGTGGTAGTGGTCTGAAATATAAAAATTGTCACGGTAAATTAAGTTAAACTATTTATGATAATAGTCTGCCGGAAAGTGTTTCCGGCAGACTATTTAGTGCGTTTTATGCAATATCCTAAACATAGCAATCAGCAACATAAAGGAATTATCCTTGCACTATCCACATTTTTAATGTGGGGTGTATTCCCAGTTTATTTCAAATTATTAGATGGTGTACATTCTCTACAAATTTTAGCACATCGCATTTTTTGGTCTTTTTTACTTTTATTTATCTTATTAATTTTTTTAAGACGACTACATAATATCCGCCGATTATTAAAAGTAAAAAAAGCCATAATGTGGTTATTACTATCTGGTACCTTAATTAGTGCTAACTGGGGAATTTTTATCTATGCTGTTGAACAAGGAAAAATTTTAGAAACCAGTTTAGGTTATTTTATAAATCCATTCTTTTCAATTCTATTAGGAGCAATTGTATTAGGTGAAAAACTATCATTACCTGCAAAAATTTCCATTATCATCGTTATGATAGCAATTTGCTTACAAATCTACACATTAGGTGGATTACCTTTTATATCAATTTTTCTACCATTATCATTTGCATTATACGGATTAATTCGTAAAAAAATAACAATTCCAGCATTAGAAGGATTATTCATAGAAACTTCTCTAATGGCACCTTTTGCATTAATATTTTTAATATATACAACCATCAATGGAAACAGCGGCTTTGGATTACATACAACCGGTGGGTTACTGCTATTAAGCGGATTAGTAACCGTGTTACCACTATTAACTTTCACATCTGCCACTCATAGATTACCATTATCCACTATTGGTTTTATGCAGTATATCAGCCCTTCAATTAGCATGATAATTGCAGTTTTAATTTACAAAGAAAATTTAGATAATTATAAACTATTAAGCTTTATTCTAATTTGGATTGGATTAATTATTACAACTCTATCTTCACTAAAAATCAATATAATCAAAATAAAAAATGTATAAGTTATATTTCCGGCAGACTATTGACAGGTTAGAATCATTATGAATATTACTGAGTTTATTCATACACAATCACTTACAGCCATACTATGTAAATGTGAACAACATAAATTTACAGTTCGCCCTACTTTCTCTGATATCACATCAATTTTAAGTGAAGAACGTAAATTTTTTGCTAATATAGATAATATATTTGCAAGAGAAGTTTTATTATGTCTTGATGATATTCCAGTTGTAGCCGCACGTAGTATTTGTCTAATAGATGACGATTATTGGCGTAAAATTTTAAATTGTGGAAATCAATCATTAGGTTCACGTTTATTTGATGGCAAAACTCAATGGCAACGTTCTGATTTTATAATTGATTACAATAATTTTCTTTTGGAAGAACGTTTCGAATTATCCGAACACTTCATTGCAGTTCGCACTTCAATTTTTGAGTATAAAAAACATAAACTATTATTGGCAGAATGTTTCTTACCAAGTCTAAAACAATTTGGTTTCAAATAAATAGTCTGCCGGAAATATTTATTTAATCTATAGGACGTTAATTATGAGCAATATACCACAAATTATTATTGATACCGATC
Source organism: Neisseriaceae bacterium (assembly GCA_017518785.1). Classification (GTDB taxonomy): domain Bacteria; phylum Pseudomonadota; class Gammaproteobacteria; order Burkholderiales; family Neisseriaceae; genus RGIG9985. The sequence continues at coordinate 1,964 of JAFWUA010000029.1, read as the reverse complement.
CAGGACAAGATGATGCCGCCGCTATTTTAATGGCATTAGGCTTGGATAAATTAAATGAAATTAAACTATTAGCTCTAACTTGCGTTGCGGGCAATGTTCCTTTGCACTATACACAAAAAAATGCACGCATCATTTGTGATTGGGCACAAAGAAGTGATATTCCAGTTTATGCAGGTGCAAAAAAACCTTTATTAAAGCCACTATTTACAGCAGAAGAAGTTCATGGAAAAACGGGATTAGATGGAACAAAATTACATGAACCCAACACAGTATTACAAGAAAAAAATGCTGCAATCTTTTTAGCCGAAACACTTGCCAATGCTTCTAAAAATAGCATAACCTTATGTCCAATTGGACCTTTAACTAATCTTGCTTTGGCATTTTCATTAAATCCACAATGTATACAAGGCATTAAAGAAATTGTAATTATGGGTGGTACATTTTTTGAGGCTGGAAATGTTACTCCTAATGCAGATTTTAATTTTTTTGTTGATCCAGTGGCAGCACAAATAGTCTTACAAAGTGGTGCAAATATAAGAATTGTACCATTAGATGTAACTCACAAAGCCTGCATCACTAATGAACGCATGGAAGCATTACGCCAATTACCCAATCAAAATGGCAAACGTTTTGCAGATATTTTGCAAAGTTATGAACGATTTGATATTCAACAATTTGGTTTAGAAGGAGGTCCATTGCACGACCCCTGTGCAATTGCGGCTGCAATTCGTCCTGAATTTTTTAATCAAAAATCACTTTATGTTGAAGTTGATACATCATCAGGTATATGTGAAGGTGCTACTGCATTAGATTGGCATGGGAAAAGCGGTAAAACTCCTAATGCACTGTGGTGCTATCATATTGATGATAAATCATTCTTTGATTATTTTACCCATGCAATTTCTGCTCTACCTTAATATTTAAGAATTACTAAATTTAAATAGACACTGCCGGAAAACTTTTCATAAGCAGTGTCTATTAGAGACTCCTGCAAAACTCGATTTTTTCTATTACTTGTCATTTTGAGCCGAAGCATTGAGCGTAGCGAAGTGGCAAGCGAATAATCTTTATAAAACAACAAATTGACACTCTTCATTTCACTGCGTGAAATTCAGAATGACGAGTTTTGCAGGAGTCTCTCATAGTTAGGTTTTGCAGGAGTTTCAGTTTTGCAAATGTTTCCGGCAGACTATTTATTAAATAAGTCTGCCGGAAAAGTCATAACACCAAATAAATCTTCATTTAATTTTAATATTAACCAATAATAATACCAGTTTGAACCCATATATCATTTTCATCATTATTCATTATACTATTATGACGATATATATCGTAGGAAACGCCTTCTTCTAATGTGGAATTAACACGTTCCCAACCATTAGCATTTAATTCAACAATATCGCTAATATCTCCTTTAATATGTAAAACTCCTGAATCCGCATTAGCTTGTACATTTTCCAAAGTTATATTGCTTAATTTATTGTTGCCACTACCAGTTATGTCAATGGTTTCGAACCCTTTTATATATTTCATATCTTGGTTAATTCCACTGCCGGTAAAATTTAGGGTATCCAAGCCATCTTCACCGTCAACAATTGTATCAGGATATTTATTTTTTGGCGATACAATAAATCCAGCTAAATTAACAATATCATCGCCATCTCCCATAAATACTTTTCCGGTGCTAATTGATGCTCCTCGTGCTATTCCTTGTGTTGATCCTGCAATTTTGTTGTATATACTTTCAATATTTAAAATGTCATTACCATTGCCCATGTCAATGGTGGGATAATTATGGTCATTACCTGCATCTTGTGAATTACTTCCTGTTAGTACTCTGCGATATATCGCACCTGTTAATGTAATTTCATCATTACCATTACCGGTATTAAGATAATTACCAGAACCTTGAAAGTTGGCAAAGCTTAAAATATCATCGCTATCGCCCAAGTTAATTACATTGG
>JAFWUA010000028.1 GCA_017518785.1 Neisseriaceae bacterium | reverse complement strand
TCCTTTTAATAATAAAAAAACATTTATCTAAAACAATCGACAACAAGGGGAAATACCGAATTTGTCGTATTTAACTACGAAAAATCAATATATTATAAATCAAGAAAACGCTCCACGTCGGTATTACCCGCATCGGATATCGAAGGACTCTCTCAGCCGTATTACAATAAATCAACACAGCACCCTTGTTTCTTTTAATGAAGAGCGTTTATAACATAAAGCGTATAACAATAAAACCGATATTTAAAAGTTTTAAGCGACATTCATTAATAAATTTCACAAAAGAGAACTATTGTTGTAAAACGTAATTAATTCACTTTAAGTTTGGCTTTTAAAAAGTAATGGCGGATAATTAACAATGACTCGTTACTTAAACTCATAATAGGTGATGATTATGAACGCAAATAATGATCCATTCCATTTCTGGCAACAATTCTGGCACGGTGCAGTACCTCAAACTCAAATGATACCTTTTACCGAAGAGGATTTTGAAAAACGAATCTTTGAATTAAAAAACGTAGAAGCTTGGTTAAATTTCAACTTACAAGCTGTTCGTTCCCAAATTGCAGTGATGGAACAACAAAAACAATTTGTATCTATGACTCAATCTGCAATGCAAAATATTATGGATAGCATAGATAGCATGACTAATTCAAACAAAGAAGATAAAAAAACATCAGAATAAAAAACTTTCCGGCAGACTTGATTTATACACTGCCGGAAAATTTTTTTATAAGATTTTATAGTTAGAAACTCCTGCAAAACTCGTTTTTTCACCATTCGTAATTTTGAGTGTAGCGAATAATCTTTTTTATAAAACAATAAGTTGAGATTCTTCATTTCACTTCGTGAAACTCAGAATGACGAGTTTTTCAGGAGTCTCTTTATAGTTATGAAACCTGCTTGATGTACTTACTTAAAACGGCGATAATCCACGGTTAAAATTTTTAAAATCACACAAACTTATCAAACTGATAAAAAGGATTTTTTCATGTCTCACCTTGCCAATGCGATTCGCTTTCTTTCCATAGACGCTATTCAAAAAGCTAATTCCGGACACCCAGGTGCTCCAATGGGTATGGCAGAAATGGCAGAAGTACTCTGGACGCGTTATCTAAAACACGACCCTGCTCACCCTGACTTTTACGACCGCGATCGTTTTGTTCTATCAAATGGTCATGCCTCAATGTTGCTGTATAGTTTGCTACATTTGACCGGTTACGATGTTTCCATTGAAGACTTAAAACAATTTCGTCAATTCAAAAGCAAAACACCAGGACACCCTGAATATGGCTACACACCAGGTGTTGAAACTACTACCGGTCCTTTGGGACAAGGTTTTGCTAATGCAGCTGGCATGGCATTAGCTGAAAAAATATTGGCAGAGGAATTTAATCGTGATGGTTTAGCAATCGTAAATCACTATACATATGTATTTGTGGGTGATGGTTGCCTAATGGAAGGTGTATCCCATGAGGCTGCATCATTAGCTGGAACTTTGGGCTTGGGCAAACTAATTGCACTATACGATGATAACCATATTTCAATTGATGGTGATACACAAGGTTGGTTTGATGAAAATGTAGCACAACGCTTTATAGCATACGGTTGGCAAGTAATTGAAAACATTGATGGTCATAACAATGAAGCAATTGCCAAAGCATTAGATGAAGCACGAAATGATACAACTCGCCCTACTTTAATTTGTTGTCGCACAGTAATTGGTCAAGGTGCAGCAACCAAAGCAGGGACACATAAAGTTCACGGTGCTCCATTGGGAGCGGAAGAAATTGAAGCCACACGCAAAGCATTGAACTGGAATTATGCCCCATTTGAAATTCCGCAAGATGTATATTCAGCTTGGAATGCACGTGAAAAAGGTAAACAAACCTATCAACAATGGCAAGATTTATTTGCACAATACCAAGCAAAATATCCACAACAAGCAGCCGAATTTATCCGCCGCATGAATAATAGTCTGCCGGAAAATTTTGCCAATCATGTTTCGCAAGCATTAGAGACTTGTTGTCAGAAAAAAGAAAATATTGCCACACGCAAAGCAAATCAAAACAGCATCAGCATTTTGGCAGAAATCATGCCGGAATTAGTTGGAGGTTCAGCCGATTTAACTCCATCTAATCTTACTAATTGGCAAGCTGCGGTATCAGTTAAAAAACATACCGGTGGGAATTATATTCACTATGGCGTACGTGAATTTGGCATGGCTGCCATGATTAACGGCATGACTCTACATAAGGGTGTGCGTCCCTTTGGGGCAACTTTCCTAATGTTTAGCGAATATGCACGCAATGCCTTGCGTATGGCAGCATTGATGAAAATTAATCCTATCTTTGTATTCACACATGATTCAATTGGTTTGGGCGAAGATGGTCCTACTCATCAACCAGTAGAACAAATTGCAACTTTACGTCAAATTCCAAATATGAACGTATGGCGACCTTGCGATACAGTTGAATCATTACAAGCATGGGTTGATGCAATCGAAAGCACAAACACCCCATCTTGCTTAATTTTCAGTCGTCAAAATCTGCCTTTTATTGAACGCAATTCTCAACAATTATCTGATATACGACGCGGGGCTTACGTAATTAGCCCCAAAGATAGTCCACAAGCTATTATTATTGCAACTGGTTCAGGAGTTGAATTAGCTCTTAAAGCACAACAACAATTGGCAAATGAAAATATCAATGTATCAGTAGTTTCCATGCCTTGTACCAATATATTTGATAAACAAGACAATGAATATCAAGCATACGTATTACCACGCAATTTGCCCAAAATTGCCGTAGAAGCAGGAATAAGCGATTACTGGCGTAAATACGTTGGTTTAGATGGAAAAGTAATTGGCATCGACACCTTCGGAGAATCAGCCCCTGCTGATGAATTATTCAAACATTTTGGCTTTACTGTGGATAATATTGTTAAAGAAGTTAAAAATTTATTATAAAACAAATAGTTGATAGTCTGCCGGAAAATATTAAAACCTTTCCGGCAGACTTTATAATCAATCATATAATCATAATCGGAAAAATTATGAAACCCACATTAGTATTAGTTGGCAGACCCAATGTTGGCAAATCCACCCTATTCAATCGTTTAACTCGAAGCAAAGATGCTTTGGTTGCGGATATGCCAGGCTTAACTCGCGATAGATGTTATGGACACGGAAAAGTTGGTGATAAACCGTATTTAGTTGTAGATACTGGTGGTTTTGAACCAATTGTAGACTCTGGCATTCTCTTGGAAATGGCAAAACAAACCATGCAGGCAGTTGATGAAGCCGATGCAGTGATATTTCTCACCGATGGACGTACCGGCATTACTGCCCAAGATAAATTAATCGCTGATAAATTACGCCAAAGTCGTGCACCAGTGTGGGTTGCGGTCAATAAAAGTGAGGGAGTAAATAGAGATATTGCTACTGCCGACTTTTATGAATTGGGTTTGGGCGAACCATTTGCCATATCTTCGGCACATGGAGATGGGGTAAAAAGTTTAATTGATGAAATTTTATCCACCTTTCCCGACTCCCAAGATGAAGAATCCGATGAACACCCACGCTTTGCGATTATTGGAAGACCCAATGTTGGCAAATCGACATTGGTAAACGCACTATTAGGCGAAGAACGCGTTATTGCTTTTGATGAAGCTGGTACTACACGTGATTCTGTATATATTGATTTCGAACGCGATGGACAAACTTTTACCATTATCGATACTGCTGGTGTCAGACGCAGAGGAAAAGTCAATGAGGCAATAGAAAAATTCTCTGTTATCAAAACATTACGTGCAATTGAACATGCTAATGTTGCAGTATTAGTTTTAGATGCGTCCCAAGATATTGCCGACCAAGATGCCAATATTGCAGGATTTGCATTAGAAGCCGGACGTGCATTAGTTTTAGCTGTCAATAAATGGGATAGTGTCTCAAATGAACGTCGTGAAGCAATTAAACGCGAAATTTCACGCAAACTATACTTTTTAGACTTTGCTAAATTACACTATATCAGTGCCTTAAAATCTCGTGGAATTGGCGAATTATTCACCTCAATCCAAGAAGCGTATAACGCTGCCATGAGCAAACTTGCCACACCTAAAATCACAAGAGTTCTACAAAGTGCCATCGAAAGACAAGCCCCACCACGTGCCGGATTAATACGTCCCAAAATGCGTTATGCTCATCAAGGTGGCATGAATCCACCGATTATCGTAATTCACGGCAATGCTTTGCAACATATTTCTGATGCATACACTCGTTATTTGATTCAAACATTTCGCAAAGCATTCAATTTAACCGGCACTCCATTGAAAATCCAATATCAATGTAGCGATAACCCATTTTTAGAACGCAATAATTCCAATAAAAAAACTCCTCGCCGAGCAGTATTAAGCAAGCGGATTGCCAAAAAAGAGGAGAAAAAAGAACAAAGAAAACGACGTTTACGCACAAAAACGAAAAATACATAGATTTTTACCTACAAAATATTGTAAAATCCGATGGTTTGACGCTTTAACTTAAAAGCGGTTTTTCGTTTTTTTTATTTAGACTAAACTAACGATGGAGACATCATGAATAACAAAGGTCAATTACTACAAGATCCGTTCCTAAACGCATTGCGTAAAGAACACGTGCCCGTATCAATTTATTTGGTAAACGGCATAAAACTACAAGGACAAGTCGAATCTTTCGATCAATACGTTGTATTATTGAGAAATTCAGCAGTTACGCAGATGGTTTATAAGCATGCTATTTCAACTATTGTTCCTGCACGTGCAGTTACTTTGAGCCACGATCAATCTCGCTCAAACAATAACAATCCTCCTCCGCTGCCAATTGAACAACAGTAACACCTATGTATAAAATTTAACAAATAAAGACTGTTTTCAAATTCGGAAACGGTCTTTATTGTTTCCGGCAGACTTATAAAATATATAAAAAGTCTGCCGGAAAAACCATACACACAAGATTTATATACATCATGTCTCAACAACAATCTTTCAAAAAACCATCATATCAAGGACATAGCCCTCTATCTTGGTATCGTGAGGCTTCAAAGCAAGACAATTTTATTCACGATGAAGCCCAATTTACTGCTATTACTGCATTAAATGAACTTTGGGAACAATTAGTTGATTTCAAACAAAAACGCAACCGTTTTTTAGGTCGAAGCTTACGATCACCGGTGTCTCCACGTGGTTTATATTTATGGGGCGGAGTAGGACGCGGTAAAAGTTTTTTAATGGACGCATTTTTTGGCTGTTTGCCGTATAAACGCAAAAAACGTATTCACTTTCATCCATTTATGGCTGATATTCATCGCCGCCTAAATCGATTAAAAAACACCGAAAACCCACTTGATGCAGTTGCCACAGAAATTGCCAAAGAAGTGCGAGTATTATGTTTTGATGAATTTCACGTAAGCGATATTGCTGATGCCATGATTTTAGAACGCCTACTCAATGGCTTATTCGCTCATGGCGTGGTCTTAGTGGCAACTTCAAACTTTGCCCCAGATGAACTATATCCCAATGGTCTAAATCGCAGTCATTTCTTACCTGCAATTAAAATTATTAATCAACAACTTACTATATTAAATGTTGATGGTGGAATTGACCACAGACAACGCAATTTAACTTGTGCCGATATTTATTTTCATAATGCCGATGACAATAGCGAACAAAAATTGTCAGAAATATTTAAACAATTATCCAATCCAAACTTTATTAGCTATGACGATATTGAAATACTGGGACGAAAAATTCAGGTCAAAGCACGTAGCGATGAAGTTATTTGGTTTGATTTTCATACTCTGTGTTTTACAGAACGTTCTCAATTAGATTATCTTTATCTTGCAGAACATTACCGCTTTGTTTTGGTATCGAATATTGTTGAAATGTCGCCAGCCGAACGCGATGCAGCACGTAGACTTACATGGCTGATTGATGTTTTATACGACTATCGCGTCAAATGGTGTGCATCTTTCATAACATCACCACAACACATTTATACTAAAGGAGATTTTGCCAATGAATTTAGCCGCACTCAAAGTAGAATACGCGAAATGCAGTTCCAAGAATATTTGGACTTGCCACATTTAACTTTAACGTGAAAGATAAGAAAACTGATATAATCACCGCTTCCATAAATTTTTCACATTTAACATAATGAGTAAAAAATATAGACGTGTCCCCACTCCACCACGCAAAAACAGCAATAAAAAATCAAATAGCAATGGTAGCGGACTTTTGTGGGGAATTTTAATCGGCATTATTATCACCATCGTGGCAGTAGCCATGATGATTGCTTATATGAATTCACATCAACCCAAATTCCAGCCGGTTACACAAACCCCTAAAAAAGTGGTTAAACAAGAACAAGCTAAAACAGAACCAGCTAAAAAACCTGCACCTGTTGCCCAACCAACACCACAACCTACATCGCAGGAAACCACACCTAATAAAACTCTGCCGGAAAATACTGCAACAACAACACCATCGCAAACACTGCCGGAAAATACTACCGCAACTACACCTCCTCAAACACTGCCGGAAAAAAACACAACACCGACAGAACAAACACCAATTATTGCTAAACAACAAATACCATCTAATAAAAAGACTCAAACCAAACAAGAAGATGAGTTATCACAATTTATTAGAAATATTGAAAAAGAACAAAAAAGCAAACAAACAGTTCAAACCAAAGTGGCAAGCAATAACGCTACTCAAAACAATGCGGTATTACAAATTGGTTCATTTACTCAACGCGAACAAGCAGAAGCACATCGAGCTAAATTAAGCATGTTAGGCATAAATAGTCATATTGAATCGGCACAAGTAAATAATCGCACTATCTACCGAGTACGTTCCGGCAGACTAAATAACCAACAATTACAAAGTACTAAAAAACGTTTGCAAGACAATCAAATAGATAGTATTATCCTGCCGACAAATTAAAGGTATTTTTAACTAACAATTTAATTTGAAAGATTTTTTTATCTCTTTGTAACTATTAACAAGTCTGCCGGAAAACAAATTATGGCGACCTGCATTACAAATTTAAAAGGAAATAATTATGAAATTCAAATCATTTATCGCATCAGTCGTGTTAGGATTCACCATGATATTTGCCAATGCGGAACCAATGGCAAATGTTGACTACAATGAAGTAAACCCACCAATTCCACAACTTCACAATGATAAAATTGAAATTTTGGAATTTTTCTCTTACACATGTTCTCATTGTAAAGATTTAGAACCAGCACTAAATAAATATGTTGCAAATATTCCAAGTGACACCTATTTTCGCGGTTTACATGTTGTTTGGGATAAAAACATGCTTCCATTTGCCCGTATTGCTGCCGCAGTAAATGCCAGCGGCACAGCTTCCAAAGCCAACTCTGCAATTTTCAACAATTTATTTCATGGCGACCCTAATCAACGTGCTCGCCTTGATTATCCATCAGTTTTTGCAGAATGGGCAGAAAAACAAGGAGATTGGGGCAAATCATTGCTAAAAGCATATAATACCGATGATGCCATGAAAGATGCACAAGCTATGGCAAAAATGACTTTGGATTACAATATCGATAGTACTCCTCAAATAATCGTTGGCGGAAAATACAGACTAATACGTACTGCAAATAATGAAGAAGATATGAAAAAATTAAATGAATTAGTCAAAAAAGTTCGTGCTGAACGCAATATGAGTGCTCCTGCTAAAAAAACACAAGCAAATAATATGGGGGCATCAATCGCTAAACAAGCCAATCATAAATAATCATAATTAAATTCAAGTCTGCCGGAAAAAACTTAAAAATGTTTTCCGGCAGACTTTTTTAAATTGTAAATAACTCTGCCGGAAAATATAATAAATTGTTTATAAATCAATTATTTTAACTACGCGAGTATTGCGTAAAGATGAGATAACACTATCAAAACAACTTATAGCAACTGATATAGTGATACGACAATCTATTTCAAGTTGTTGAGATACAATTCTCACATCGTTGCGTTGCACAATTTGCAATACGGTATGCAAATTAGGATATTCACAAATTATTAGAACATTTTTTTCAACATCTTTTTCAATAATTTGTGCATTTTTCAAAGCTTCAGATGAAACGGTTTTATATGCACGAATTAAACCAGGAACTCCTAATAACGTCCCACCAAAATAACGCACCACAATTACAATTATATTGGTAAGCGATAAAGAATCAATTTGCCCTAAAATCGGTCGTCCAGCACTGCCTGAAGGTTCTCCATCGTCATTGGCACGAAATTGTGAGCCATCAGCACCTAAACGATAAGCATAACAGTAATGAACCGCTTTAAAATGCTCTTTTTGTAATGGTTGGAGTAAAGTTTTCACTTCATTAACATCATTCAAAGGATAGGCATAAGCTAAAAAACGACTATTTTTATCCTTAAATTCCGCAAAAGATGGCTTCGCAATCGTACGATAACGCACAGTTTCCATATTCTTACTCAAAAAACTATAAAATTTCACAAATTAACAGCATTTACCATAGATGGCAATATTAAATTAATGACAGATTAACTCACAATTGTTTTACAATAAAAGCCTTAAACTAACATAAGACAAAGGTGCATTTTATGAATAAAAAATATTTCGGTACAGATGGCATTCGTGGAGAAGTTGGCAATTCCGTAATACAACCTGATTTTGTAATGCGATTAGGACATGCTGCCGGTCGTGTATTGGTGCATAATGAACAAAATAGCACCGATTCTCCTACCGTTTTAATTGGTAAAGATGCACGTATTTCAGGTTATATGTTAGAAGCAGCTTTGGTGGCAGGTTTCACTTCTGCAGGAGTAAATGTGGTGCAAACAGGTCCTCTTCCCACTCCTGCTGTGGCATATTTAACTCGTGCTCTACGTCTTAATGCTGGTGTGATGATTTCTGCATCTCATAATGTTTTTTCCGATAATGGAATTAAGTTTTTCTCCGAAGGTGGAATTAAACTTAATGATGAACTTGAATTGGCAATAGAAGCACGATTAGACGAACCTTTGCGTACAGTAGCACCTCATGAATACGGACGAGCAAAACGTATCGAAGGCACATCGGCACGTTATATCGAATTTTGTAAAAACACCTTTCCGTCAGATATGTCTTTGCGTGATTTGAAAATAGTTACGGACTGTGCCAATGGAGCAGCATATCATGTTGCACCAAATGTTTTTCATGAATTAGGTGCAGAAGTAATCTCCATTGGCGATAAACCTAATGGCTTTAATATCAATGAAAAAGTCGGCGCAACTCACCCCAAACTTTTACAAGCTGCTGTATTACAAAACGAGGCAGATTATGGCATCGCATTGGACGGAGATGGCGATCGCTTAATTATGGTAGATCGCTACGGTAAAGTATACGATGGCGATAGCCTAATCTATGTAATTGCCAAAGCAAGAAATCTTTCCGGCACACTCAAAGGTGGAGTTGTTGGCACTTTAATGACTAATATGGCAATGGAATTATGTTTGCAAGATCAAGGTATTCCTTTTGAACGTACCAACGTTGGCGACCGTCATGTATTAGCAAAATTAATGGAGAATAATTGGCAAATCGGTGGAGAATCATCTGGTCATATTTTATGTTTAGATAAACACAATACTGGCGATGGAATTATTTCCGCACTGCAAGTATTGTCTTCATTGCAAATTTTAGAACAAGATTTAAGTGAAATTACCCAAGATTGGAGCCCCTTTCCACAAGCACTAATCAATGTACGTATTCCTCCAAATAGCAATAATTGGCGTGTTGGTATTGAAGCCGTGCTAAAACAAGCAGAAGAAAGCTTGAAGAACGGTAAAGGACGCATCGTATTACGTCAATCAGGTACAGAACCAGTAGTAAGAGTGATGGTGGAAGCTGTAAAAAGTGAAATGGCACAATTTCATGCTCATAATATTGCACAAACAATAGAAAAAGCCATACGTGGAAATTGATAACTCTTTATCATGATTGATTTTTTCTCAATTTTATCTTCATTTTTTGGAGAATATGGTTATATAGCCGTATTCGTAGTACTAATCGCTTGTGGTTTAGGCGTACCTATTCCGGAAGACATCACTCTAATCGCAGGTGGTGTGCTTGCCGGATTAGGTAAAGCTGATGTTTCCACCATGATAGCAGTTGGTCTTTCAGGAGTATTGTTAGGCGATGGAATAATGTTTGCGGCAGGACGTATTTTCGGTCATCGCATTCTAAAATTACCAACCTTAGCACGTGTTATCAAACCTAAACGTTACGCAGAAATACAAGATAAATTTGATAGATACGGAAACTGGGTATTATTTATCGCACGTTTCTTGCCAGGTTTACGTATGCCAATTTATGTATTTGCAGGAATCAGTCGTAAAATTTCTTATTTACGATTCTGCTTTATGGACGGATTAGCAGCCTGTCTATCTGTACCAATTTGGATTATTTTAGGTGCATATGGTGCTAAAAATATAGATTGGTTATTTACAAAAGTTCATCAATTTCAATCAATTATGAAAATAATCACTGTTATATTTTTATTATTTATATCATATTATTTATATCGCCGTCATATTAGGATTCGTTTTTTTCGAGACAATCGCCGCCGTATAAGAGAAGAGCTAAAAAAACAAAAATAAATATACAAAATACTTTCCGGTAGACTATTTATAAATGAATAAAATTACTATATTTAAAAATACCATTCCAGTGATGATGGGATATATTCCGTTAGGAATTGCATTTGGAATGTATGGCATTAGTTCAGGAATGCCTCTGTGGGTTTTATTTTTAACATGTATCTTAATTTATGCCGGTAGTGTTGAATTTATGTTAGTGGCACTAATTATAGGAAAAGCATCGATTGTTACTGTTTTTCTTATTTCTTTTTTACTGAATTTTCGTCATTTTTTCTACACATTATCGTTATTAGATGATATTAAACAATTAAAGCATCGCATATATTTTATCTATGCTCTAACCGATGAAACATTTGCACTATTAAAATCTCGACAAAAAAAAGAAAATGAAAATATAGACCTATTATTTAATCTAACTGCTATGCTAAATCACAGCTACTGGATTAGCGGTGTAATTATAGGTGCTTTAATCGGACATGGATTAGGCATTCGCTACGATGGCATAGAATTTAGTTTAGTAGCACTCTTTGCAGTTTTAAGTTATGAAATGTTCAAAAATAATCCTAATATCAAAGTATTATCTATATCAATTTTATTATCAATACTTGGATTATTTATTTTTCCGGCAGACTATTTCTTATTTGGAACATTAATTGCAGCTATAACTATTTTATTATTATTTAGAAAAAACTTTGAATCATGAAATATATATTATATATAATGGCTGCATCAATAGCCACAATCTTAACTCGATTTCTTCCATATTGGATATTCAAAAAACAAACCAATAATATCACTCTTTTATTTTTACAAAAAAATACTGGATTGATGATTATGCTAGTACTAACAATATATGCTTTATACAGTATGGGATTTTCAATATCAGAACGCGGTATTATCTTATCATTCTGTTTAATAGTTACTGCTATTTTACATTTATGGAAAAAGAATTTTTTATTAAGTATCTCTATACCAACAATATTATGTATTATATTATTTAAAATATTTTCAACTGTTTAATATATGAAAGTCTGCCGGAAAAATTTATAGAAACTCCTGCAAAACTCGATTTTTTCTATTACTCCGTCATTCTGAGCGTAGCGAAGAATCTTTATAAACAATAAGTTAGATTCTTCATTTCACTTCGTGAAATTCAGAATGACGAGTTTTGCAGGAGTCTCTTATAAGAGTTTAATACAAATACCCAACACATTAAATTTAGACTGCTTTTCAGGTGGGTAAAACTGATTGATTTCATCAAGCAATTCTTTCTTTGTCATTGATAAATCTGCCAGAATAGAAATATCAAAATATTCAACTAAATCCTTAAATGAGCGATATTTTGATAATCCAATTACTTCTGTTTTTAATCTTTCATTTTCAGAAAGAAGAAACTCTATTGTATCACCCAATTCTATATTCTTTCTTTTTTCATCAAATAGACGTAATTCAATACGTTTTGTACCATTTTTAATAAAATAAAAGTATTTTTTACGTAAACTCATTGTATGTATTTGCATAATTAAACTTTCCCACCAAATTTATTTTATAACATATTAGAAAGTATGAAACCTTTGCAAAACCCACTTTTTTCTCATTCGTCATTCTGAACTTCGTTGCGAATCTTTTTATTTAACAAATAATTATATTTTTCATTTTTCGTAGAAAAATGAAAAATGACGAGTTTTGCAAAGGTTTCAGTCTGCCGGAAAATATATTTAATACTTTCCGGCAGACTTTATTTATACTTAACTAATCAAAAACCACTGTGCGATTGTGATATGACAACACTCGGCTGTCTAAATGCCAACGCACGGCACGGCTTAACACGATTTTTTCTAAATCGCGTCCTTTTTTGATTAAGTCTTCAACGCTGTCGCGGTGCGAAATGCGGGCAACTTCTTGTTCAATAATCGGACCTTCGTCCAAGTCGGAAGTGGCGTAGTGGGCAGTGGCACCAATCAATTTTACGCCTCGTGCATGGGCACGATGATAGGGTTTGGCACCATCAAATGCGGGTAAGAAACTATGGTGTATGTTGATGATTTTATTTGGATATTTATCAATAAAATCGCCGGATAAAATCTGCATATAGCGTGCCATAACGATGAAATCAATTTTGTGTTGCTCAAATAAGGCAAGTTGTTTCGCTTCAATTTCGGCTTTTTTCTCTTTTATCATAGGGATATGATAAAACGGTATGCCGTTAAATTCAGCCAATGCACGGCAGTTTTCGTGATTGCCCACAATCAGCGGAATATCGCACGATAATTCGCCAATACGATAGCGGTGAAGCAAGTCTGCCAAACAGTGTTCGTATTGCGATACCATAATCGCCATTTGCGGTTTTTGTTGCGAAAACGAAAGTTTCCACGCCATATTGTATTCTGCCGCAAGTGGCGAGAATGCTGCCTGAAAGTCGGATTCAGTGGTTGCAAAGTCGTTCAAGTCCCATTCCACACGCATTAGGAACAAACCCGCCTGCCCGTCTTGGTGCTGGTCGGCGTGCAAAATATTGGCATTGTGTTGCAAAAGAAAATTAGCAATTACCGCAACCAAACCTTTACGGTCGGGGGCGGAAATCAGCAAAGTGGCGGTGTTTTTGTTGCTGTTGTTCATGAAAAGGCTGCCTGAACAATAACCGCCGTAAAATACGGCGGCAAGTTAAAG
>JAFWUA010000027.1 GCA_017518785.1 Neisseriaceae bacterium | reverse complement strand
GAGTTGGTTTTGTCTTTCCATAGCATTTTTAGGTTAAAATGTTTCACTTTACAAATTACGACTATTTTAATAGGCGTTGGTTACTAATAAAAGAGTTAAGCCTTGCAACATAATCATTTTTTTACTCCAACTGTACTATGTTGGGCATTATCGTTAGTTTTTTGCTCATCTACACATGCAAAAGAAATAGATGCATGTGTAGATGAATCTGCCCACAATAGTTTTAGCAAAATTAAACCAGCACAAAATAGTGGATTATCAATACCTGATAACGGTGCTATACGCCTGACTGCGGATAGCATTGATGGAGTTGCTGCAACACAAGCAAATGCGATTGGTGATGTGATTGTGGAAAAAGATGAGCAAACACTAAACGCTAAATCAATTCATTATGATGAAACAAAAAATAGCGTAAGCTCACCAGATGATTTTGTATTAAGTAAAGAAAACACAAATATCAGCGGAAATAATCTAAATTACAACTTACAAACAGAAGAGGGCGAAGCTACAAATATTCACTTCGAATACAGTAAATCTGCCGAACAACGTTATCAAGGTTATGCCGATTCCGTTCAAATGATTGGCAAAAATTATAATCGTCTCCACAATGCAGTACTAAACACCTGTCAACCTAATGACGATAGTTGGTATATAAAAGCAGAACAAATTGATACCGATAAGGAAAAAAATATCGGAGTTGCACGTAATGCCAAATTAGTATTTAAGGGAGTACCAATTTTGTATTCGCCATGGTTGGATTTTCCTCTTGATGGCAATCGTAAAAGCGGTCTTTTATCTCCAACTGTTGGTGGTGGTTCTGATGGTTTTGAAATTGCCATACCATATTACTTGAATCTTGCACCTAATTATGATGCGACTTACACACCTCATTATTATAGTAGACGTGGTATAGCTAATGCCGGAGAGTTTCGCTATTTAAGTAATAAATCACGTGGCAGAATGTGGGGCGAATTATTAGCACATGACGATTTGCTTAAACAAAAACGTTATGCTTTTCATTGGCAAAATGTAACACGCATAAGCCCCAGTATTGAAATGGGCATAGATTATAATGTTGCATCAGATAATGACTATTATCGAGATTTAGGAAATCGTTTGGATTCTGCGGAAAATGTTAATTTAAATCGTCAAATCTGGTTTTCGCATAGTAAACGATTATTAGGTGGCACATGGAATAATTATCTTAATATTCAACGCTATCAAACATTGCAAAACAGAGAACACTCTCTTACCGAACCATATCGTCTATTGCCGCAAATATCATCGCAATGGACGAAGAATATTAATAATGCTCGCATTTCCATATTAGGACAAATCTCACGTTTTGAACACGATACTCTACCGGAAGGGATGCGTGAAGTTTTGTATCCATCTATACGTTGGAATTTTTCTAATCAATGGGGCTTTTTTCGTCCTAAATTAGGAATACACGCCACCTCATATCAATTAGATGATTATTATCCACAGAAACAACATCATACTACTCGCATTTTGCCGATAATGAGTATGGATTCTGGTTTAATCTTCGAACGTAATTCAAATATTTTTGGTAAATCACTTACCCAAACATTAGAACCACGATTGTTTTACACCTATATACCAACTCGAGAACAAAATCATTTGCCCAATTTTGATAGTTCTGAAAACACCTTTAATTACGATCAATTATTTCGTGAAAATCGTTTTTCCGGTAATGACCGCATCAATGCTGCTAATCAAGTTTCCACCGCACTAATGTCTCGTTTCTATGAAAATAACACAGGAATTGAACGTTTCAGGGCAGGTTTAGGTCAACGCTTTTATCTGAAACGAGATGATGTTATTCTCAACGGTAATGTAGAAAAACGTGAGAAAAATCGTTCCGATTTTGTAGCTTTTGTTGGAGGGCACGTAAACGATAAATGGTATTTACAAGGAGATTGGCATTACGATGTTAAACAAGAACGTTCCGAAAGCTATGCTACAAGTGTAAGATATAAGCCTGCTTCTAATAAAGCGTTAAGCGTTCGTTTCGGTTATGATCGTAGCAGTAAATGGTATAGTGGATATAGTGGCGAATTAAAACATATAGATATTGGCATACAATGGCCGGTTTATCGCGGTTTAGAAGTAGTGGCAAGACAAAATTACTCGCTAACACATAAACGCCCATTAGACCAACTATTAGGCTTTCAATACAATGCAAAATGTGGTTGTTGGAATGCCAAATTAGTAGCACAACGTTATGTTACAGACCATGATAAAACTAAAAACGCATTTTTCTTACAATTACAATTTAAAGGGTTAGGTGGATTAGGTTCATCAGCAGATGATGAATTAAAACGAGCTATTCCAGGTTATCACTTCAATTAGAGGTTAATTAACAATATGAAATTTTTCAACAAATTAATTACTTTTACCTTATTATTAATATCAGCAAATATTGTTTTTGCCGATGTAAAATGGGTGGATCGCATCGTAGTAATCGTCAATAAAGACATTATTACCGAAAGAGATATTGACGATGTAATGAATAACATTCGTTCAACACAAGATAAAAATGCAAAAATAGATGAAAATCTATTACGTCAAAGTGCTATCGAACAATTAATCGATAAAAAATTATTGCTACAAGCAGCACATTTCAAAAAAATAATTGTTAGCGGTGAAGAGATTGAAAATTCAATTGAATCAATTGCAAATAGTCAAGGCATTAGCAAACAAAAACTCTATGACACTATTGCCAAAGAAGGTGTATCTCGCGAAATGCTACACAAAACCATTGCGGAAAATTTATATATAGAAAAAGTTACTAAACAATATATGGAAAATATTCCAGTAAG